>NZ_VOPZ01000003.1:300000-434429 GCF_010470665.1 Desulfovibrio sp. JC022
CACTACCGATGTTGCCATGATGTCCCGCGACATGAAGGGCGGCGAAATTCAGAAAGCCACCGACAACGGACGCAAGCCTTACCAGTTCATCGTTGCACTTGACTGCATCGTTCCGGTTGTAAATCCCGGCAACCCCGTTTCCAAGCTCAGCAAAGATCAGCTTTGGGGCATCTACACCGGTAAAATCAAAAACTGGAAAGAAGTGGGTGGCGAAGATGCAAAGATCGTTGTTATCTCCCGCGACACTTCCTCCGGTACCTACGATTGCTGGAAGAGCAAGGTAATGAAGAAAGACGGCAAGAAACACCGCGTATTCCCCGGCGCTCTGCTGCAGGCTTCCAACGGTGCTGTTGCACAGGCTGTTTCCAAGAATAAAAAAGCCATCGGCTACGTTGGCCTTGCCTACTTGAACAAGGAACTCAAGGGCGTAGTTGTAAACGGCGTGGGTGCTTCCGTCGCCACTGCCAAAGACGGTTCCTACCCCATCTCCCGTGGTCTGAACCTCTACACTCCCGGCACTCCCAGCGGTGAAACCAAAGCTCTTCTCGATTACATGATGAGCCCCGCAGGCCAGAAGCTTGCTGCTGACACCGGTTTCATTCCCGTAAAATAGTAAAGGCTTTTCGTAAAAGCCGGGTCCGACATTAATAAATAAGGTCCGGGGGGACTTCAAAAGTCCCCCCGGAATTTGAAGTCTCTAAGACAAACGTTAAAATTATATCAGGGGAAAAGTCGTGATAACGTCCCGCAATATCTGTTTACTGCTGATCACTCTCGCTGTTCTGGCCGGGGTATATGCTTATAAGCTCGGTGTGCGCACTGAAGCTGAACAGATTTTTATTTCCTCAGCCGAGAAGGTGGAGCAAAGGGGAGACTATTCCATGAGTGCTGAAGGTGCACTCAAGAAAGTCATGATGCTTTCCACCCATGAAGTTGTTGAATCCACGGAAGAGACAGGTTTCAGCAGGGCTGAGAAAGAACTCAGAGTGAGAGAGCTTAATGCCGAACTGAACAGGGTTTATACATATGTTCGCACTGATTCAAAAGTGATGGGTAGGGATAAGGCGGATGTTGAGGTCTTGGGTGCCATCAAAGCCAGTGCTGAGAGTCTGGTTTCATCGAGATCCACAGGCTGGTATGTTTTCAGCGGCATTCTCGGTTTTCTGGGTGTGGTAATCTTCGCTATCTCTACAATTTCGCTCAGCAGGCGTACCACCGAGCGCATCATCCATTCAGCCTTCCTGATTACCGCGTTTACCTCGATTCTGGTGCTCTTCCTGATCATGATGTTTCTCTTTGTGGAAGGTCTACCTATATTCAAGCATGTTTCTGTCAGTGACTTTATTTTCGGTCATGAATGGTATCCCACCGATGAGGATGATCCTGCTTTCGGAATCTGGCCGCTTATTGTCGGTTCCGGCGCGGTGACACTTGTTTCGTCCATTATCGCCATTCCCCTCGGTGTGATGACCGCCATCTACCTTGCTGAAATCGCCCCTTTAAGAGTCCGTAATATCATCAAGCCCGCAGTTGAGATGCTGGCGGCCCTGCCCTCGGTTGTTATCGGTTTTTTCGGTATGGTTGTGGTTGCTCCTTTTCTGCAGAATACCTTTGATATCGCGGTGGGCCTGAACCTTTTCAATGCTTCGGTTATGCTGGCTTTCATGGCGGTCCCGACCATCACCAGTATTTCTGAAGATGCCATTTATTCCGTACCCCCGGAACTCAAGGAAGCTTCCCTCGCTCTCGGTGCCACCCACTGGCAGTCCATATATAAGGTTATCGTTCCCGCTTCCCTGTCCGGGATTTCTACCGGGGTTATCCTCGGCATGGCCCGTTCAATCGGCGAAACCATGGTTGTACTTATGGTTGCAGGTGGCGCAGGGCTGCTGCCCACATCAATCTTTGATCCGGTCCGGCCCATGCCCGCCTCAATCGCCGCTGAAATGGGAGAAGCTCCGTTTCACAGTGATCACTATTACGCGCTCTTCGCAATCGGCATGGTGCTTTTTCTGTTCACTATGGCGTTTAACCTCATTGCGGATTACGTGGCCCATAAATACAAACAGGTCGGTTCCGCCTCCTTGTAACGGAAAAGCACGGGACAACAATTGGTGAAAGAAATGAATAATGTTGAAACACTAGAACAAGTGGAATCCATGATGGAAAGTAATGTTGAAGTTGCCGAGACCATAATGGAAACGGGCAGTAATAATTATTCAATGCGTGAGAAGATTCAGAAGGTGATCTTCCTGCTTTTCAAATGTGCTGCGGCTGTTAATGGTCTTGCGCTGCTGATTATTGTTGGATTTGTTCTTTATTACGGACTTCCAGCCATAAGCTGGGAGTTTCTAACTGAAAATCCTCGCGATTCCATGACCGCAGGCGGAATCTTCCCCTGCATTGTGGGAACCATAGTGCTCAGCTACGGGGCCTTGATGATCGCCCTGCCGTGGGGCATTGCCACTGCCATTTATCTCAACGAATATGCTACATCTCCCAGACTGGTGCGCATTATTCGTCTTGGTATCAATAATCTTGCAGGCGTTCCGTCCGTTGTCTTCGGGTTATTCGGACTTTCCCTATTCGTTACCGTTATGGGTATGGGTGTAAGCATCATGGCTGGGGTCTGCACTCTCGGCGCGCTGGCTCTTCCTCTAGTTATCGGCGCATCTGAAGAGGCACTTCGTTCCGTCCCTCAGACCTACCGCGAAGCTTCTCTAGGACTCGGGGCCACCAAATGGCAGACCATCTATAAGGTCGTGCTTCCCGCTGCTCTGCCCGGAATGCTGACCGGGGCTATCCTGACTCTTTCAAGGGCGGCCGGGGAAACCGCAGCGATCATGTTTACCGCAGCCGTCTTCTTCACCCCGGAAATGCCGGAATCCCTGTTTGATGATGTTATGGCACTTCCTTACCACATCTATGTTCTGGCAACTGCCGGTACTGAAATCGAAAAAACAAGGCATATCCAGTACGGCACCTCCCTCGTACTGATCACCCTTGTTCTGAGTATGAATATGCTGGCTATTTTCATCAGGGCAAAGATGCAGAGAAAAGGCAACAAGTAATTTTCATCCTCACCTCTTGACCGTGTTTGAAACGGCCCGTGCGTGTTTGCGTACGGGTCGTTTTTGTTTCGTGCCTTCCCCAGACCCCATCCCTTTCAGAAATTTTTATTATGGTTTCGCCGCTTCGCATTTAGGGGCTTGTGTAATCAGATATAGTAGTCGGGAATAAATTGTGTTATTTTGATGCTGTCTAAATATCTCTTGGAAACAGGTGGTTATGGTCTATGCGGATAAAAAAACTCAGTTGGTTGATTGCCCGCTTAAAGCGCATGAGTGTGCCCGAAATATTTTATCGGGTGCGTTTGGCGTGCGTGACGGAGCTTCAATCAAGGGGCTTTTTTATCGCTGAATCTGACGCCGCCCGAGGGGATAGTCATTCCGTTCTCAATAAAGATTTTTCCGAGGTTGATGCTGATATTTATCTTGAGGCGGCAGATAAAATTCTCAATGGTAATTTCAATGTTTTTGCCCTTCGCGATTGCCCGCTTGGTTTCCCACCTGATTGGAATAAAGATCCCCTTACCGGAACTGTTGCCCCGCTTAATTTCGGTAAAAAACTTAACTACCGGGATGAATACCTTGCCGGTAATATTAAGTACCTTTGGGAACCCAATCGCCATTTGGAACTAGTCACTCTTGCTCAGGCTTACAAATTATCCGGTGATATAAAATATGCGCATGGTTGCAGGGAGATGTTGCAATCATGGTTTGAAGAATGTCCGTATTTATATGGACCCAATTGGACCAGCTCCCTTGAAATTGCTGTGCGGCTCACCAACTGGGCCTTTGTATGGCATTTTTTAGGAGGAGATGAGTCTCTGCTTTTTGCCGGAAGTGAGGGGCAAAAATTTAAAGAATGTTGGCTGGAATCCATTTTTCAGCACTGCCATTTTATCAACGGTTACTATTCGAGATATTCATCCGCCAATAATCACCTGCTTGGTGAGTACATGGGGCTTTTCATTGCTTCAACGGTCTGGCCCTGCTGGAAAGAGAGTCAAAGTTGGCAGGCGGAAGCAAAGGCCGGGCTTGAAGCAGAAGCACTTAAACAGAATTTTGCGGACGGTTGTAATCGGGAGCAGGGCATTTGGTATCACCATGAAGTTGCGGATATGTTGCTTATCTGCGCTCTTGTGGCCCGTGCAAATGGAATAGTTTTTTCAAATAATTATTGGGGCCGTCTGGAGTCCATGATTGAGTTTGTCGGGGCAATGGCGAATGTGAATCTATGCTTGCCCATGATCGGTGATTCCGATGATGCGGTGATGGTTCGTTTTGTGCCGGAGGAAGGCTTTTCTGTATATCGATCACTGCTTGCAACCGGGGCAGTTCTTTTCAAGCGTCCCGATTTTGCGCGTAAAGCTGTTTTTTTTGATGACAAAAGCCGCTGGCTGTTAGGTCATGTCGGTGAATCTAGCTTTGATGAGTTGTTGAGTGTCGCGCAAAGTAAATCTTATGGGTTTCGGCGAACTTTTCCTGATGGTGGCTATTATATTTTGGGGAAGGATTTTGAAACAGATAAGGAAGTGAAAATTATTGTAGATGCCGGACCGCTGGGATTTACTTCAATTGCCGCCCATGGTCATGCCGACGCACTTTCCATGACCCTCTCCATCGGCGGGGATGAGTTGTTTATTGATCCCGGAACATACGCATATCACACAGAGCGGAAATGGCGGGATTATTTCAAAGGCACATCGGCCCACAACACGGTGCGTATTGATAAGCAGGACCAGTCCGTGTCGGGCGGTAATTTTATGTGGACCGGGCATGCCCGTGCTTGGTGTGATGGTTTTGAAGCTTCGGCAGAGCAGGATTTTTTTAGTGGAGCGCATGATGGTTATACCCGTTTTGCTGATCCGGTCGTCCACTCCCGTAGTGTTAAATTTAAGAAAGACTTAGGCGTAGTTGAGGTTTGTGATAGTCTGGATTGTACGAAAGAACATGGGATTGAGATATTCTGGCATGTTGCGGAGTCCTGTACTGTAGAAATACGAGGAGGGAGTGTGTTTATAAACTCCCCGAAGGTATGTCTTGAAATGTCCATGCCCGGCAGCGACATGAATCCGGAATTATTTCAAGGCAACGAGGAGCTTCCACTTGGCTGGATATCCAGAAAGTTTGATTTCAAAATTCCATCCCCGACAATAGTCTGGAGCGGAACCTTTGAAGGCAAAAATGAGTATTTAACCGTGGTTAAATATAATTTTGAGCAGAGAGGCGGGAATGAAAGTTAGCATATTTGGTTTGGGGTATGTCGGATCAGTCTCTGCCGGGTGTTTGGCCAAGGAGGGGCATGAAATTGTCGGTGTTGATCCGAATCAGACCAAAGTCGACATGATCAATGCGGGCCAGACTCCCATAATTGAAGAATATATTGATGAAATTATCCAGCAGGTTGTTCAAGGAGGTTCTTTGAGGGCAACAGTTTCTGCTGAGGAAGCTGTTAATTTTTCTGAGATTTCTCTCGTTTGCGTCGGTACGCCAAGCCAGTTTAATGGCAGCTTGGATTTGTCCTATGTTCGTAGAGTCTGCGAGGATATAGGTGCTGTACTTAAGGATAAGGATGAGTTTCATGTAGTGGTCATTCGCAGTACAATCCTGCCGGGGTCCATGCATTCGCTGGTTATTCCTGCTTTGGAAACCGGATCAGGGAAGGTTGCCGGCGTTGATTTTGGTGTGTGCAACAACCCGGAGTTCCTGCGTGAAGGAACTTCGGTTCATGACTTTTACCACCCTCCGAAAACAGTTATCGGGGAAAGTGATTCTAAAAGTGGGGATATTCTTGCTTCTCTTTATTCCAATATTGATGCCCCGCTGATCAGGACCGAGATGGAAGTGTCCGAGATGGTGAAATATGCCGATAACAGCTGGCATGCAGTCAAGGTCGCTTTTGCAAATGAGATCGGCTCAATTTGTAAAGAGGTCGGGATAGACAGCCATAAAGTTATGGATATTTTTTGTGCAGATACCAAGCTCAATATTTCTCCTTATTACATGAAGCCGGGCTTTGCTTTTGGCGGCTCCTGTTTACCCAAGGATGTGAGGGCCCTTACTCATAAAGCGAATCGACTGGGGTTGGATCTGCCTCTTTTGAATAATATATTGCGTAGTAACAGGCGTCATGTTGAGCGAGGTTTGTCCATGATTATGGGCAAGGGCAACAGGAAGGTTGGGTTCCTTGGTTTTAGTTTTAAAGCCGGTACTGATGATTTGCGCGAAAGTCCGTTGGTGGAAGTAATCGAACAACTTATCGGTAAGGGATTTGAACTTAAACTGTATGACCGTAATGTGAATGCTGCCAAGCTGCTTGGTGCCAACCGTGATTATATAATGAACCGTATTCCGCATATCTCAAAGCTCATGGTTTCAGATATTGAAAGTGTGCTTGAATATGCTGAGACCATTGTTGTGGGTAATAGTTCCCCGGAATTTAAAGATATTCAGTCTAGGTTGCGGCCCGGTCAGGTTGTTGTTGATCTGGTCAGGGTTGTTGAATCTTCATCTGAGAATGAGGATATTGACGGCATTTGCTGGTAAGAAAATATAATTTTGCGGAGTCTCTTGTGTCGCGAAAAGTCTTGATCCTTGTTGAAAATTTACCTTCCCCTTTTGACCGGAGGGTTTGGCAGGAAGCCACGTCTTTGCATGGTGCGGGGTATCATGTCTCCATTATCTGCCCCACAGGTAAAGGATATGAAGAATTTTATGAAGAGATAGAAGGAATTCATATCTACCGCTACGACCTGCCTGTGGAAGGAGAAGGGGTAAAGGGATACGCTTTAGAATATGGCGCGGCATTGTGGCACACTTTCAGGTTGGCGTGGAAAGTCCGCCGGGAACAGGGATTTGATGTTATCCATGCCTGCAATCCGCCGGACCTGCTTTTTCTGATCGGTCTTGTTTTCAAGCTGATCTATAAAACAAAGTTTATTTTTGACCATCACGACATCAACCCTGAACTTTATGAAGCGAAATTCAATAAACGGGATTTTTTCTGGAAGTTGATGGTCTGGCTTGAAAGGGCGACGTTCATGGCTGCGGATGTGTCTATTGCCACCAATGAATCTTATAAACGTATTGCCATTGAACGGGGCAAAATGGACCCTGAGAAAGTCTATGTGGTGCGCAGCGGTCCCAAGTTGGATCGCTTGCGGTTTATTCCCCCTGTTGAAGCCCTTAAAAAAGGGCGGCCGTATCTGGTGGGCTATGTGGGAGTAATGGGCAAACAGGAAGGACTTGATCTCTTGCTGCAAGCGGTCCGCTATATCGTTCATGATTTGAACCGGCATGATATCCATTTCGGTCTGGTCGGCGGCGGGACATCATTGCAGGATGCAAAGATACTGGCAGAAGAACTTGATGTTTCAGACTATGTAACTTTTACCGGAAGGGTCCCGGATCAGGAGTTGCTCGAGATGCTCAACACTGCTGATATCTGCGTAAACCCTGACGTTGCAAATGAAATGAATGATAAGTCCACTATGAATAAAATTATGGAATATATGGCTCTTGGGAAGCCTCTCGTTCAATTTGATTTAACGGAAGGAAGATTCTCAGCACGGGGGGCGTCTCTCTATGCCGCGCCGAATGATTATAAAGACATGGGCGATAAAATCGTACAGCTTCTGGGATCTCCGGATCTCAGAGAAAAAATGGGAGCACTGGGTTATCGCAGAGTCAGAAATGAACTGGAATGGAAGTACGAGGAGCCAAAGTTACTAAAAGCTTATGAAGCTGTTTTTAAAGATTAAAAAAACTTGTAATTTTGGCCGCCTCTAATCCAAAGGACGTCTTAGCGCGCTACTTGCGAAGTATAACTAAAACTTCTTTTCTCTCCTTCTCCAGCCGCCGGAGGCATTCCCTCCGGTCCATACCACAGCGGCGGTTCATCCGGTGCATCGGGCCGCGCACATCCCTGCCAGATGCCTTTTGCCTTCATGTCTTTTTCAATCTCATTAAGAACCTTGCGTTTCATGCGCACCCATTCAGGAGCGACCAATCCTCCGGGAATTGCGTCTGCTTTGAGGCGATGGATGACAATGTCGGTCCGCAAAATGGAAATAGCTTTGACCAGTGCGTCGATATATTCATCCTGCTCAATGGGCGTATACTCCCCGGCATCATAAATCTTTTTAAGCGGAGTTCCTTTGCCCACAAAAAGATTGTGAAATTTAATCCCGGCAATGGGCAGTCCATTGAGGAAGCGGACTGATTCAAGAAAGTCCTCAGTTGATTCTCCGGGCAACCCGGCGATTAAGTGGGCGCAGACATCCAGACCGTGCGCATGGGCCATTTTAACGGCCTCAGCAAATTGTTCGGCAGTATGACCTCGGTTAATGCGCTCAAGGGTTACGTTGTTGGAAGTCTGCAAGCCGAGGTCGAGCCATGTTTCTTTGAGTCCAAGATCTTTTATTAAAGCAAGCTTGTCATCATCAAGGCAGTCCGGGCGGGTGCCGATGCAGATTCCGGCAAGACCGGGCAGCCCATCAAGCTGGTCCAGAGCGCATTTCAACTCTTCATGACTGCAATAAGTGTTGGAATAGGATTGCAGGTAGGCGAGATAACGTTTGGCTGTGTAAAGTTTGGAAAGTTTTTCCTGCCAGTGGGCCCATTGTTCGGGGATGGACATGGAAAGATCGTGCATGCCGGAGCCGGAACCTTGCGGGCTGCAAAAAATGCATCCCTTGCGGGAAATGGAACCGTCCCGGTTGGGACAGGTGAATCCGAAATCAAGTGGAATTTTCTGGACCCTTTCTCCGAAACTTTGTCTCAGCCTGGCGGCCAGACCGTAAAAACGGTACATAAATGTTCCTTTTTAAAACTACTTAGGCTTGTTCTTTGCCGGTTTAAGAAAAAAAGTTGTTTTTACAGCTTGTTAATGACGGCTCCCAAGAGCTGAACGAAGTGCTGTAATGTGTTGCCTGCCACACTTTCTTCTGCTAGTTAACTCCTAGGATTTTCTTTTGATAGACGTGAAGTCCGCCTCCTTTGAGGTGTTTTCAGAATCACATTTTTTTTGGAGTTTCCAGTTTAATATGGCATCGATTTTCGACAAGATACTCGGTTCGTTTTCCAGTGACCTTGCAATCGACCTTGGTACAGCTAACACACTGGTTTATGTAAAAGGTAAAGGCGTCATGCTCAGCGAACCTTCTGTGGTCGCTGTCAAAAGAGACGTTAACGGCGGCAGCAAGGTTCTCGCCGTTGGGTTGGAAGCCAAGAGGATGCTTGGTCGAACTCCCGGTAACATAGTGGCTATCAGACCCATGAAAGACGGCGTTATCGCTGACTTTGAGGTTACTGAAGCCATGTTGCGCCATTTCATTTCAAAAGTCCATAACAGCCGCAGATTGGTCCGTCCCCGGATCATGATCTGTGTGCCCACCGGGATTACCCAGGTGGAAAAAAGGGCGGTCAAAGAAAGTGCCCAGTCCGCAGGTGCCCGTGAGGTCTACCTCATTGAGGAGCCCATGGCAGCAGCCATCGGTGCCAACCTGCCCATTACCGAGCCAACCTCCAATATGGTTGTAGACATCGGCGGCGGCACTTCCGAAATCGCGGTCATTTCCCTTTCCGGTATTGTTTACGCCCGTTCCGTACGCGTGGGCGGCGACAAAATGGATGAAGCCATTATGCAGCATGTAAAACGCAAGTACTCCATGCTCATCGGTGAATCCACCGCCGAATCCATCAAAATCAAGATCGGTTCCGCTTTCCCGCTGGAAGAAGAGATTGAGATGGAAGTTAAGGGCCGTGATCTCGTGACCGGTATTCCCCAGAATATTCTGATCACTTCCGAAGAGATCAGGAAAGCAATTTCCGAACAGGTGGATTCTATTGTTCAGGGTGTTCGTGTGGCCCTTGAACAGACCCCGCCTGAACTTGCAGCCGACATCGTTGACCGGGGCATTGTGCTCACTGGTGGCGGAGCACTGCTCAAGGGACTTGACCAGCTTCTAAGTCAGGAAACACATCTGCCCATCACCGTGGTTGATTTGCCCCTTGATGCTGTTGTTGTCGGCTCTGGTAGAGCTTTAGATGAGATACACATCTATAAAGACGTAACTATTGATTAATATCCGCTTCTTTTGCCGCGGATGGGATCGAGTGCACCAGTTACGGCTGAGGGCATAGTTTTTTGCGGATTTTATCTGCAAAAAGCTATGTCCTCAGAAATTGACCGCACCCGGATTTGAGATTGATTTCAACAATCCCTGTCCGGACTTCCGTCTTTCTGGTTATAGCTTTTTTCTAATTGTTTTTTAATCTCTGCTTTCATTTACAGAGGATTAAGTGTGAAGCTTAAGCGCGCCGCTATAGCCGTCATTATTGGCCTGTTTGTCTACCTCAGTCTCTATTCGTGGAATTTGAGGTCAGGACAACTGGACCGTCTGGCCGGATTTACCGGTCTTGAAATCGTCAAGTGGGTTTTGTGGCCCTGTGAATATGTGCATGACCAGTCTGTGGAATTCTGGGACAAGTATGTTTATCTTGTGGGCTTGAAACAGCTCAATGATCAGCTTAGTTCCCAGAATGATTTGATGCGTCTTGAGATCATGAAGCTACGCGAAAAAGCCGCTGAGGCTGAGCGCTACCAGCATCTGCTTGAGATTAAGCCCATTAAGGGTTGGAAAACAGACGGAACCCGCATAATTGCCCATCGCATGGGGCCGACTGCCGCCCTTGATTCAATCATTATCAATAAAGGTGTGCTTTCCGGCGTTGCTACCGATACACCGGTCATGACGTCTTTAGGTATTGTAGGCCGAGTTGTGGAGCCGGGGCTAAGTGCATCCAAGGCCATGCTGCTTACCGATCTCAACAGTAGGATTTCCGTTCGTGGGCAGATCCATCGTTCCACCGGGCTGCTGGTTGGTAACGGTGAGGCTGAGCCGCTCAGCGTAAAATATATGAAGCTCAACGCCCCGGTGGCTGAAGGGGAGATTCTGGTCACCTCCGGGCTTGCCGGGCTGTTCCCTCCGGGCTTGCCGGTGGCTAAAGTCGTTTCTGTTGAACGTTCTGATATTTCACTTTTCCTGAATGTGGAGGCGATGCCTTTAGTGGATATGGAGAATATTGAAGATGTTCTCCTGTTGCACCGGGGCATGGTTGATTCAAATTCCACAGCAGGGAACACCAATTCCACGGCTCAGACCGGAAATTCTACCACTGAAGGGAGTTAGGTCATGTATTCCGCTTTCTGGTGGGCCTGCTTCAGCTTTGCGGCAATCTGGGCACAGAAAATTGTGCCGGGAGTGGACTTTCTTGCTCCGGGATTGCTGCTTTGTATTCAGCTGGAAAAGAAATACCATATTATCTGGCTGATCATTATCTGGTCCCTTGTTCAGGACGGTATTGGCGGTCTTCCCTTCGGTTATTCCGTCCTCTGGTATTCTTCCATCCTTGTCTTGTATCGCTGTGGGGCGATGTTTTTCGATGTGCAGTCCATGATGTTCGCTCTGCTTTGCGGTTGTGTGCTTGGTGCGTTGCATCCTGTGCTGACCGGGATGATGTCTATGCTGGCGGATATGGTTTGGGTGCCGGACCGCTATATCTTTGAGGGCGTCCTGCAAGCCGCAATTTTCCCAGCCGAATGGCTCCTGCTGAAATATATCTATCCGGAAAGGTTTAAACATGAGCCTGTATGAATCCAAGACCCAGCAGCCGCCAAAGAACGGCCTGTTGCTCTTGCAGGGGCTTATTCTGCTCCTGTTCTGTATTTTTGCCCTGCGTTTCTGGTATTTGCAGATACATAAAGGCGAGTATTTTTCCGAGCAGGCCCGGAACAACCAGTTACGTCAGGATAATCTTTATGCCCCGCGCGGGTTGCTCAGGGATCGCAACGGTCAGCTGCTGGCGGTTAATGAACCGGCTTATGCTCTCGGTATTGTCCGTGAGGACTGCAAGGATCTCGACGCTACCCTGATAACCGTTTCTGAGTGGACCGGGGTAGATCTCGGCAAGCTGAAAAAAGTCTTCAAGAAATCCCGGCGTAGGGTCAAACCCTTTGAACCCCTTATTCTCGTTCCCAACCTTACTTTCGAACAGGTGGCAGTCATCGAAGCTAATTCGCTGCACTGGCCAGGTCTGGAGGTGGTGGTCCGTCCCCGGCGTAAATACTTGCAGGGGCCGCTTCTTTCACATGTTCTCGGATATGTGTCCGAAGTGGACGAAGCTGAACTTGAAAATGATTCTGATCTCGCTGTCGGCGATTATGTGGGTAAGCAGGGTCTTGAGTCTGTTCTGGAAAAAAGATTCCGGGGCATCAAGGGCCGCAGACAGAGTGAAGTGGACGCCACCGGACGCAGGCTTAAGCAACGTATCCTGAATCCACCCATTGCCGGAGAGGATATTGATCTTTCCATTGATCTTGGTTTGCAGGAACTGGGTGGCAAGTTGCTTGAGGGTAAAGCCGGAGCTGTGGTGGTCATGAATCCTGATAACGGCCAGATTCTGGCTTTCGTCAGTTCTCCTTCCTACGATAACAATGCTTTCACTGACGGGCTTTCCCAGAAGCAGTGGGTTGCATTGCGTGATGATCCCAGAACTCCTTTGCAGAACAGGGTGATCCAGTCTGTGTATCCGCCGGGATCGGTTTTCAAGATGACTGTTGCCGGGGCTGGGTTGCACTACGGAGTAATCACACCTGAAGATACGGTTTATTGTCCCGGTCATATGAAGCTGGGTAAATATGTCTTTCGTTGCTGGAAGAAAGGCGGTCACGGGGAAACCAACCTTGAAAAGTCGCTGGTGCAGTCCTGCGACGTCTATTATTACAAATTAGGTAAAAAGCTCGGTGTTGACAGGCTTAGTGAGTATGCCTTTGCCGCAGGGTTCGGCAAACCTACCGGTATTTCCCTGCCCCATGAAAAGGGTGGATTGATTCCGACCCGTAAATGGAAGCGCAGAAGGTTCGGTGAAATCTGGCATCCCGGTGAAAACCTGAATTTTTCCATCGGACAGGGGTATACCCTTGTTACTCCATTGCAGGTGGCTCGTTCCATTTCATCACTTATAAACGGCGGCAGGCTGCTTCGTCCGCAGCTTCTGGCCGGTGAACCCGCTGAAGAGCAGGGAGTAATTCCCCTTACAGACAGACAACGTGAAATAATTCGCAAGGCCATGATCGAAACAGTGGACGGTCCCCGTGGAACAGCGCGCAGGCTACGCATGAAAGGGGTGGTTGTCGGTGGTAAGACCGGTACAGCTCAGGTGGTTAAGCTCACAGATGAGCTGAAGAAAATGAAGGATGAGGACATCCCCTACAAGTATAGAGACCACGCATGGATGGCCAGTTTTGCGGAAAAAGATACCCAGCGTTACGTGGTGGTCTGCATGGTTGAACACGGGCTGCACGGCAGTTCCGGTGCAGGTCCGATTGTTAAAGCCATTTATGATCATATTTTCAAAGGCAAGAAGGGTAAGAAATAATGTCTCCCATTGACCGCAGACTACTTATTCATATGAACTGGTTCCTGCTGGGGCTGGCGGCCATGCTTTTCTTTGTGGGAGTGCTCAATCTTTATTCCGCCAGCGGATTCAGGCTTGAAGAAGGCATGAGTGTCAGCTCATTCTATCAGAAGCAGCTCATCTGGGGACTTATGGGTTTTGCCGGCATGATTACCTTCATGCTTTTCGATTACCGGCACTTGAGGACCATTGCATGGCCTCTCTTCTGGGTAACGGTTATTTTGCTGGCTTGTGTTCCGGTCATTGGTAAAACCATTTACGGTGCCCGGCGTTGGCTTGATCTGGGGTTCTTTAATTTTCAGCCCAGTGAAATGGCCAAGATTACCATTCTGGTCATCGGGGCCAAGATTCTTTCCCGCAGCAGTGATCCGCTTAATATTAAGAATTTAGCCTATGTAGTAGGGGTCGGGTTGATTCCGGCAGGTATGGTTATCACTCAGCCGGACCTTGGCTCCGGGCTTAATATCCTGCTCATTCTGGGAGGGATGATCCTTTATCGCGGACTGACGCCCAAGTTGTTTAAAACCTTGGCTCTTGTAGGCCCATGCCTTATTCCTATCGGCTGGTTTTTTCTGCACGATTACCAGAAGCGGCGTATTGTTTCATTCATGAATCCGGCCAGCGATCCGCTTGGCGCGGGATATCATATTATCCAATCGGAAATCGCTATCGGATCCGGGAGGGTCTGGGGCAAGGGGTTTCTGGGCGGAACACAGTCTCAGCTGCGTTTTCTGCCTGAAAAGCATACCGACTTTGCCATCGCGGTTTTCGGTGAAGAATGGGGCTTTGCCGGAGCCATGGCTCTGCTTAGTCTATTTTGCGTGTTTCTGTATCAAATGGTGGTCACTGCCAGAGAGGCAAAAGACCTGTTCGGAAGCTATCTTGCGGCAGGCGTATTCTTTTATTTCTTCTGGCAAATCCTTATCAATATGGGTATGGTCCTCGGGCTAATGCCGGTAGTAGGCATCCCTTTACCATTTATCAGCTACGGTGGCAGCGGCACTGTGGTCAATCTTTGTCTCGTGGGACTCGTTTTAAACGTTTCCATGAGACGTTACGTTTTTAAACAGGGGTAAGCCGTATGTTTGGATTTTCTAAAACCGGCTCTGGGGAAAAGGAGATAAAAATGGCAAAAGACGAAATAAATGCATTCTTAGGCAGTGGAACCGATTATCAGGGAAAGCTGAATTTTCAGGGTGCCGTACGTATTGACGGTAATTTTAACGGCGAAGTCGAATCAGAGGGTACTCTGGTCGTTGGCCGGGAAGCGAAGGTTGAAGGTGTTCTGCGGGTCGGTCAGCTTGTTCTGAGTGGCCGGGTAACCGGAGAGGTTTATGCCAGTGAAAAAGCTGTTCTGCACAAGACTGCTAATTTGCAGGGTAACCTGGTTACCCCGACTCTGGTTGTAGAGGAAGGAGCGGTTCTTGAAGGGCGTGTAACCATGAGTTCAAGCTCTGCTTCCGTGCCTGAAACAGAAACAGAAGAAATTAGTTAAAAAAATAACAAGCCAGTGTTGACGGGGCTTAATCGGCGAAAAGTAACCGATTCATTTTCAAAAACCCTTTGACACAAGCTTAGAATTTAGCTACACCGCAACTGACTTTGGACAAAAATTCACAACCTTTTCGGGAGCAGGCATGATTGATTTAGATATTAGCTTTTTTATCCAGTTAGCGAACTTCATCATCACCCTTCTTGTTCTCAACCTTCTCATGTTTCGTCCTATTCGTGAAATCATCAGGAGACGCGCGGAGCTCATGAGCGACCAGCTCTCCAAAGTTGAAAATTTCAACGGACAGGCTGAAAACAAGGTTAAGGATTACGAAGCTGCTCTGGACTCTGCCCGTAAAGAGGGAATGGAAATCCGGAACGACTTCAAAGAACAGGGAGCCGATCAGGAACAGACATTGCTCGCCGAGGCCGGAAAAGTCGCAGCCGTGACTATGAAGGAAGCTCGTGCGGAGGTTGCAGCTGACAAAGGTGCAGCAATGAAGGTTCTTGGTGGCGAAGTTGAAGCTTTTGCTCAGAAGGTTACAGCCAAGGTTCTTGGCTAGGCCTAATCAATATCGAAGGGGGGTTTAGCCTTGAAGCGGAAAAACATGATCATGGCAACAGCCGCTCTTTCCGTACTGCTGGCAGCAGGCGCAGCCTATGCAAGCGGTGGAGAAGGGGCGCACGAGATTCCCTGGGCAAACTTCGGTTGGCGTGTACTTAACTTGATCCTCGTTATTGGGATCCTTTATAAGTTTGCAGGCGAAAAAATCGCCTCTCTCTTCAAAGGACGCCAGGCAGGTATCAAACAGGAGCTTAGCGATCTGCAATCCCGCAAGGAAGCAGCAGAGAAAAAGCTCCGCGACGTCGAATCAAGTATTGCTAATCTGGAACAGGAAAAGGATTCCATCCTTTCCGAAGCCAGAACACAGGGCGAGGCCATGAAGGCGGCGATCATCCAGAAAGCCGAGCAGACTGCCGAGCAGATCAAAGCTCAGGCCACAGTCTCCGCAGAGCAGGAAGTAAATGTTGCCCTCGACGAAATGCGTGCTGAAATGGCTGATCAGGTCATTGAAGCAGCTGAGAAAATCGTCAAGAGCAAACTTACCAAAGCTCAGCACGAGACTCTGGTGGATGAATACTTAACAAAGGTGGTGCTCTAATGACCGGGAACATAGTCTCACGCAGATACGCCAAGGCGCTGTTCTCTGTTGGCCAGAAGCAGGGAGAGAATGACCTTGCGGCGTACGGTAAGGCACTGACCGAGTTGTCCCAGATACTGGAAGATTCCCCGGAGGCCCTGAGGCTCTTCCAGAATCCTGTTTTCAGTGCGGAAGAAAAGAAAGCCGTGCTTGAAAAACTGCTTGAGAAGACCTCGGCAGGACCTGTGGTTAAAAACTTTTGCAGCCTTCTGGCCGACAAAGGGCGTCTACCGGTTATTCCTGAGATCTCAAGTGACTTCGCAGGAATGCTGGACAACGTACAAGGTGTCGTCCGTGGCAAACTGGTGACTGCAATCAAGCTGACTGTTAAGCGTCAGAAAGAAATTAAAACCCGTCTTGAAGAACAACTGAAAAGCAAGCTCGAGCTCGATTTTGCTATGGATAAAGACATCCTCGGAGGTGTTGTTCTTCAGGTTGGCGATAAAGTTCTTGATGCAAGCATTCGCGCACAGCTGCAAATGATGAAAGAACAGATTAAAAGGGGTGTGTAGGGCCATGCAAATTAAAGCGGAAGAAATCAGCAAAATCATTGAAGATCAGATTCAGAATTATGAGTCTAAGGTCGAGATGAGCGAAACCGGTACCGTTCTCTATGTTGGTGACGGTATTGCTCGTGTTCATGGTGTTGAGAACGCAATGGCTATGGAACTCCTTGAGTTCCCCGGCGGCCTGATGGGCATGGTTCTCAACCTCGAAGAAGATAACGTCGGTGTTGCTCTTCTGGGTGACGATACCGGCATTAAAGAAGGTGACCCGGTAAAACGTACCGGCAAGCTCTTCTCCGTTCCCGTTGGATCGGCAGTTATGGGTCGCGTTGTGAACCCTCTCGGTCAGCCCATTGACGGTCTCGGACCCATTGAAGCAGAAGAAACTCGTCCCGTTGAGCTTAAAGCTCCCGGTATCATCGCACGTAAGTCCGTACATGAGCCCATGTACACCGGTCTGAAAGCGATTGATGCGATGACTCCCATCGGACGCGGTCAGCGTGAACTCGTAATTGGTGACCGTCAGGTCGGTAAAACTGCGATTTGTGTTGACGCTATTCTTGCTCAGAAAGATTCCGGTATCCACTGCTTCTACGTAGCTATCGGTCAGAAAAAAGCAGCAGTTGCTCTTGTTGCTGACATTCTGCGTAAGCACGGTGCAATGGAATACACCACAATCATTTCTGCAACAGCATCTGAACCTGCACCTTTGCAGTTTATTTCTGCATACACCGGTGCAACCATGGCTGAGTACTACCGTGACGGTGGTAAGCACGCCCTCATCGCATACGATGACCTTTCCAAACAGGCTGTTGCATACAGACAGATGTCTCTCCTGCTTCGTCGCCCTCCGGGACGTGAAGCATACCCCGGTGACGTTTTCTACCTGCACTCACGCCTTCTTGAGCGTTCCTGCAAAGTTAACGACAGCCTCGGCGCTGGTTCTCTGACAGCTCTGCCTATCATTGAAACTCAGGCCGGTGACGTATCCGCATACATTCCGACCAACGTTATCTCCATTACCGATGGTCAGGTTTACCTTGAGCCCAACCTCTTCAACTCCGGTATCCGTCCTGCTGTTAACGTAGGTCTGTCCGTATCCCGAGTTGGTGGTGCTGCTCAGATTAAAGCGATGAAACAGGTTGCCGGTACTCTGCGTCTTGACCTCGCACAGTATCGTGAACTGGCAGCTTTCGCAGCTTTCGGTTCCGACCTTGATAAGGCCACCCAGCAGAAGCTGAACCGCGGTGCACGCATGGTTGAGCTTCTTAAGCAGCCTCAGTACAAGCCCATGAACGTAATGCAGCAGGTTATCTCCCTGTACGCCGGTACTCGCGGCTACATGGATGAAGTTCCTGTTACCGCAGTACGTAAATATGAAGATGAACTTCAGGAATTTATCGCTAACGCGAAACCTGAAATCATTGAAGGCATCAAGACTAAAGGCGCTATTGACGATGATATCGAAGGCAAGCTGAAGGCCGCTCTGGAAGAGTTCAATAAAGGTTTCACAGCTTAATCCTGGGAGGTACTGATGGCTTCTCTTAAGGATGTCCAAAACCAAATCGTCAGTATTAAAAAGACTAAGCAGATTACCAAAGCCATGAACATGGTTGCGTCGGCAAAGCTGCGCGGTGCTCAGGATAGAATTGAGCGCTTCCGCCCCTACGCTGACAAATTCTATGAAATGCTCGGTGATCTGGCAGCAGGCGCGGACTCTTCAGTCCACCCTCTGCTCGAAGTCCACGAAGAGATCAAAAGTGTAGGTATTGTCCTTGCTACTTCTGATCGCGGACTTTGCGGTAGTTTTAATACGAATATGATAAATGCAGCTCTTAAACTGGCTGCAGAAAAGAAGGCTGAAGGTAAGGCTGTTAAGTTTTACTGCGTAGGTAAAAAAGGCGCTGCCGCCGTTAAGAAGACTGAGCACGAAATCATTGAAGCTTACAATGATGACATGGGCTCCTTCGACTTCAATCTGGCTGCATCCATCGGTAACAAAGTTATCGACGCCTACCTCGCTGAAGAGCTTGATGAGGTTTTCCTTGTCTTCGGTAAATTCGTAAGTGTCGCCAGCCAGCCCCCGACCACCCTCCAGATCCTGCCTATGTCTTCTGACGCAGTAGGTGAAGAAGCTGAGTCCGGCGCTAGCAGCGAGTACATTTATGAACCTTCCGTTGAAGGCCTTCTCGCGGAGCTGCTGCCCCGTTTTGTTAAGGTTCAGGTTTATCGCGGTCTGCTCGACACATCCACCAGTGAGCACGCTGCTCGCATGGCTGCCATGGATAACGCATCCAGAGCATGTGACGATATGACCCAAACTCTGACCTTGCTTTATAACAAAACCAGGCAGGCCGCTATTACCGCGGATCTTATGGACATTGTCGGCGGCGCAGAAGCGCTGAAAGGATAATATAGGGGGTTACTCTGATGAGTAAAGTTACAGGTAAAATTGTTCAGGTTATCGGCGCGGTTGTTGACGTCGAATTTCCTGAAGGGCAATTGCCCAACATTCTGACTGCGGTCGAGATTGATAACCCGAACAACACCGACGCACCTGACCTGGTGTGTGAGGTTGCACAGCACCTCGGTGACAACGTTGTTCGTACCATCGCTATGGACGCTACCGAAGGTCTCGTTCGCGGCATGGAAGTAGTAGCAATCGGCGAATCTATCTCCGTACCTGTCGGCGATGGCGTACTCGGTCGTATCCTTAACGTTGTTGGTCGTCCTGTTGATGAACTGGGCCCCATTGACGCTAAAGATTCCATGCCTATTCACCGCGCAGCTCCGGAATTCACCGAGCAGTCCACCAAAGTTGAACTGCTGGAAACCGGTATCAAAGTTGTTGACCTTCTCGTCCCCTTCCCCAAGGGTGGTAAGATGGGCCTCTTCGGCGGCGCAGGTGTTGGTAAAACCGTTATTCTGATGGAAATGATTAACAACATTGCGAAACAGCACGGTGGTAAATCTTGCTTCGCAGGTGTTGGTGAGCGTACCCGTGAAGGTAACGACCTCTACCATGAAATGAAAGACGCAGGCGTTCTTGAGAAGTCTGCTCTCGTATACGGCCAGATGAACGAACCTCCGGGAGCACGTGCTCGTGTTGCACTGACCGCTCTGACCATCGCTGAGTACTTCCGTGATGTAGAAGGTGAAGACGTTCTTCTCTTTGTTGATAACATCTTCCGCTTCACCCAGGCAGGTTCTGAGGTATCCGCACTTCTCGGTCGTATGCCTTCTGCTGTTGGTTACCAGCCTACTCTCGGTACTGACCTTGGTGGACTTCAGGAACGTATTACCTCCACCAACAAAGGTTCCATTACCTCTGTTCAGGCTGTTTACGTACCTGCGGATGACCTTACTGACCCCGCACCGGCAACCACCTTCTCTCACCTTGACGGTACTCTCGTTCTTTCCCGTCAGATTGCAGAGCTCGGTATTTACCCCGCGGTTGACCCTCTTGACTCCACCTCCCGTATCCTCGCTCCAGATGTTCTGGGTGCTGAGCACTACGCGACTGCTCGTGAAGTTCAGATGGTTCTGCAGAAATATAAAGACCTTCAGGACATCATCGCCATTCTCGGTATGGATGAACTGTCCGATGAAGATAAACAGACTGTTGCACGTGCTCGTCGCATCCAGCGTTTCCTCTCCCAGCCCTTCCACGTTGCTGAAGTTTTCACCGGTACCCCCGGCGTTTACGTAAAGCTCGAGGACACTGTTAAGGCTTTCAGAGGAATCCTCGACGGCGAATACGATGACATGGCTGAAAACTCTTTCTACATGGTTGGCGCAATCGAAGAAGCCATTGAAAAAGAGAAAAACAAATAGCATAGGACGCGATTATGGCTAGTAAGCTCCTTTTGGAAATCGTTACTCCTGATCGCAAGGTCCTTTCCCAGGAAGTCGACTATGTCGGCGCACCGGGGATTGAGGGTGAGTTTGGTATTATGGCCAATCACATACCCTTTCTTTCGGCTCTCGGCGTAGGTAACCTCTACTTTAAAGAAGGTAACCGCACTCACTACATCTTTGTTTCCGGCGGCTTTGCTGAAGTCGGAAGCAACAAAGTGACCATTCTCGCCGAAGTTGCTGAAAAGGCCGTTGAGATCGACATCGCTCGGGCTCAGAAAGCTCAGGATAAAGCGAAGGCTCGTTTGGCTAAAGCACAGGATCGCATTGAATCAGCTCGCGCACAGGCCTCTCTTCAGAGAGCACTTGCACGCTTGACCTGTAAAGATGCGGCGCAAAAGGCCGGGACTACCACTCACTAGAGCTTAGTTTCAGCCTCTAAAGCCCCATGGCTATCAGGGAGCAGACTGTTTAAACAGTCTGCTCCTTTTTTTGTTTAAATTGTTATATATCCCGTTGAAAAAGCGGTGAAATTAAATTCAGCAATTTTTTTTTACGCATTTACTCAAGTGCGGCAACCTGTTAACAAGTGGCGAGTAATAAATATTGGAGAATAGTTTATATGAATAATTCATTTGCTTGCGCCCTTGTGCTCGCCGGAGGCAAGGGTACTCGTATGCATTCGGACAGTCCCAAGGTGCTTAAAACTTTGCTGGGCGAATCCATGCTCTACTATGTATATAAGGCATTGAAACCATCTCTTGGTGATGATGTTTTCACTATCGTCGGTTTTGCTGCAAAGCAGGTTGAGAATGCTTTTCCGGACATGAAGGACCGTTTCGTGCTTCAGGCCGAGCAGCTTGGAACAGGCCATGCTTTGCAGATGGGCTGGGAGCGAATCAAAGCTGCCGGGGCTGAGTATTGTCTGGTTATCAATGGTGATACGCCGCTTATTCAGGAGCAGGTCGTTGCTGATTATCTTGCAGCGGTTAAAAAGGATGGTGCCGATCTTTCCTTCATGAGCATCACCCCGGATGAACCTGCTGCTTTCGGCAGGGTTATCCGTAATAATGATGGTCAGGTTACCGCTATTGTAGAAGCCAAGGATTATGATGAATCCGTCTATGGTCCGGCCAGTGGTGAAGTGAATGCCGGAATCTATTGTCTTAAAATTTCCGCTGTGGACAGACTGCTTAGCAAACTGACCAACAATAATAAGAGCGGGGAGTATTATATTACTGATCTTGTTGACCTTGCTGTGGAATGTGGCATGAACGTCACCGCAGTGAATGGAGGAAACTCCATAGATCTCATGGGGATCAACAGCCCGTATGAGCTTGCTCAGGCTGAGACGACCCTGCGTCTTAGAACAGCTGAAGAGCTGCTTAAGAGCGGAGTTACCCTGCATAATTGGGAATCAGTTGCAGTCGGACCCGGAGCTGTTATTGAACCGGGTGCTGAAATTACCGGTCCGTGCGAGATTTACGGCCGTTCCAGAATCGGTCGCGGCGCAGTGATTCAGTCGCATGTCCGCATTGTAGACAGCGTTGTCGAAGGCGGTGCAGTGATCAAGGCCTACAGTCATCTTGAAGAAGCGCAGGTCGCCTCTGGTTGTATGGTCGGTCCTTATGGAAGATTGCGGCCCGGTGCGGTCCTTGAAGAAGAATCCAAGGTCGGTAACTTCGTTGAAGTGAAAAAGGCTGTACTCGGCAAGGGCGCAAAGGCCAGCCATCTGACCTACCTCGGCGACAGTGAAATCGGCGCGGGAACCAATATCGGCGCAGGTACCATCACCTGCAATTACGATGGGGTGAACAAGCATAAGACTGTCATCGGCGAGGGCGCGTTCATCGGTAGCAACACTGCATTGGTGGCCCCGGTCACCATAGGTAAAGGTGCTTTGATAGGTGCCGGTTCCACCATCACCAAGAATGTAAAAGATGGAGATCTGGGCGTTGCAAGAGGCAAGCAGGTCAACATTTCCCGGACTTCTAAGAAGTCTTGATTTTGTAAAGATAAGGTATTAGGTTAGGACTATGGAAATAATCGCTCATTTGGAAGAACGTTTCGATAAAATGCTGCAAAAGATTAAGCAACTCGAAGAAGAGAATGCATTTCTTCTTGAGGAACTTGAGCAGGAGAAACAGCGCAAGGACGAAGTCCGCAGTCGCATTGAGGTTCTCCTGAACAAAGTTGAAGGTACCATCGAATAAGGGTTTTCAGGTCCGGTTCTCTGTAAAACAGACGATTGGATTTATATAAATTCTAGAGGATTACAGTCGCCGGATTAATATGCCCCGTTATACTATTCCCGTTCTCGGACTTGAGATTTCATTCAAGACCGATGCGGACAAAGAAAGAATAATAGCCGCGAAAGATGTGCTTGAAGAGAGATTCAGCGAGCTTATCCGGGGCGGAAAAGATGTCAGCAGGGAGAAGTTGCTCACCTGTCTGGCTTTAAGTCTGGCCGATGACTACCTTGAACACAGCCGCAAGCTCGAAACAATGGAAGAGAAAATAAACGCGCTGTTAGAGAAGTGATAAGTTGTGCATAGCACTGCTTTTTAAGATATAAGAAATTTCCCTGGGGAGTGCGTGATTGCCCTATAGCTTTTGAACCAATATAAAAAGTAAGGGAGCCATGCATCGCCGGAGTGGTGTGCAAGCCCGGTTCGACCGGGAAGCCTGAAACTTCGGGGGCGGCGCCCACCTGTTAGACTAGGTTCTAACGTATACGGCAACACGGCATCTCCGGGGTCCCATAACGGGATTCTCGGCTTTGGTATGAATTTACAGGTTTAATTTATTAAATTTTTCTGCCGGACCACTTAAAACTCACCTCACCCAGCCTTTAATTCTCTTTTTTCCATTGCAGATTGTTATAATCTTTCCGATTGTATTGATCGGTGGTGACGAATCAGGCCGTCCGCGGCCTGTCAACATAAAAGGAGAAAGGCATGTTTGGGGATTTTTTTCTGATTTTATTTGGAATCGCCCTAGGTGCCGCAGGCGGTTACGCCCTGCATAGGTACGTGAATTCCAAACGTCTGGCTGATTCGCAAGGATTGGCAGACCGTATCGTCCAGGAAGCCCGTAAAGAAGCTGAAGCCATGAAAAAGGAAATCAAGCTTCAGGGGCAGGACGAAGTTTATGCTCTGAAAAAAGAGCAGGAAAATGAGTATAAAGAAATGGAGCGCGGCCTGAAAAGGCAGGAGGAGCGTCTCCAGGAAAAAGAAGAGCGTCTTGAGAATAAACTTGAGAAAGTAGCCAGCAAAGAGTCCGAAGTTGTGACCCTTGAAAAGCGCATGATCAAGCAGGAGAAGAAGCTCGAAGGTCTTCGTGAAGATCTTGAAAAAAGAAAAGATGAGCATGAGCGTAAATTGCAGGAAGTCTCCGGGCTGACTGTTGAAGAAGCGCGTGAAAAGCTCATGACCGAAATCGAAAGCCGGACCCGTCACGAAGCTGCCAAAATGGTTCGTTCCATTGAAATGGAAGCTAAAGAAGAGGGAACCCGCAAGGCTCGCAAAATTCTCGCCCTCGCTATTCAGCGTTACTCCGGCGATTACGTGAACGAGCAGACCGTTACCGCTGTGACCCTTCCTTCCGAAGACATGAAGGGCCGCATTATCGGACGTGAAGGCCGCAACATCCGCGCTCTTGAAGCTGCCACCGGTGTTGACCTGATCATCGACGATACCCCGGAAACAGTTGTTCTTTCAGCTTACAGCCCGCTGCGCCGCGAAGTGGCCAAGCAGGCTCTTGAGCGTTTGATACACGATGGACGTATCCACCCCGCCCGCATTGAAGACATTGTCAACAAAGTTGAGCAGGAAATGGACGTCAAACTCCGTGAAATCGGTGAACAGGCTACTTTCGATGTTGGCGTACACGGTATCCATCCCGAAATCGTCAAACTCATCGGTCAGCTCCAGTACCGCACCAGTTTCTCCCAGAACGTACTCCAGCACTCACTTGAAGTGGCTTTCCTCTGTGGAATCATGGCTGCCGAACTGGGCATGGACGAGAAAATCGCCAAGCGCGCAGGTCTGCTGCATGATATCGGTAAGGCTGTCGACCACGAAATCGAAGGCCCCCATGCTGTTATCGGTGCCGATCTGGCCAAGAAGCATGGTGAGTCCAAAGAGATCATCCACGCTATTCAGGCTCACCACGAAGATGTTCCTCCCAAATCCGTACTCGCTACCCTTGTACAGGCTGCGGACTCCCTGTCCGGTGCCCGTCCCGGTGCACGTAAGGAACTTTTGGAAAATTACGTCAAGCGTCTTGAAGAGCTTGAAAATGTGGCTACCTGTTTTGACGGTGTGTCTAAAGCTTACGCTATTCAGGCAGGCCGTGAGATCAGGGTTATGGTTGATGCTGAAAAAGTATCTGACGATAATACCCATATGCTCTGTAAGGACATCGCTACCAAGATTGAAAACAACATGACCTATCCGGGGCAGATTCGCGTGACCGTTATCCGCGAACGGCGCTCGGTGGGCTATGCAAAGTAAATAACTTCTGAAAAGGCCCGGTTCACCGGGCCTTTTTGATATGATGCGCTATCGCGCTTTTGTTGAACTGATTTCGCCTCCGGCGGGCAAAGGTGCTAAGTCCCTCTGCACACCCTATTAGTTTTAAGTTGCCTGTTACCTTTAGCCTTTGCCGTCTCTGGTGAAGCTGTTTTCAAATTAAGATTATCCCATGCGTATACTTTTTCTCGGTGACATATTCGGTAGGCCCGGACGCAAAGCAATTGCAGCTAAAGTTAAAATTCTTCGCGAAGAACTGAATCTTGATCTGATTATTGCTAATGGGGAAAACGGGTCTCAGGGTGTCGGCCTTTCGATCAAGAATGCCCAGCAGTTGCTGGAGTATGGGATTGATATTCTTACCTCGGGCAATCATATCTGGAAATTCAGTAATATTTATGCTTTTTTGAAAACCAGTGATCGAATTGTGCGTCCGGCTAACCTGCCGGAAGGAACCCGTGGAAGGGGCTGGACTTCTTTCATGGTCCGTGATGAAGTGCCCGTTGCGGTGATCAATCTGCAAGGACGGGTTTTTATGGACCCGGTGGAATGTCCGTTCAAGTATGCAGACAAAATTTTAGAGGAAATTGACCCTGAAATTAAAATCAGGCTGGTCGATTTTCATGCCGAGGCCACTTCAGAGAAGCAGAGCCTCGGGCGTTACCTTGATGGTCGGATTAGTGCCATGCTGGGAACACACACCCATGTGCAGACTAACGATGCCCGTATTTTTGAGAACGGAACAGGCTATATCACCGACGCAGGTATGTGCGGCCCCATTGAATCCTGTCTGGGCCTAAGTCCCAATCCGGTAATCAAAAGATTTGTGACCGGATTGCCCCAGAAATGGAAAGTGGCGGGCGGCCCCGTTGAATTACAGGGCGTGCTGCTGGAAATAGATGAAGAAACAGGCCGAACTGTCTCAATTGAGACATACAACTCCGGCCGCATGATTGTATAATAATATTTCTATAAAAATATTGTCTATCTTCGATTCACACCAGCGAAGCTTAATAAAAGTTTTTGGGATTCTTAAACCCTTTTTTCAAAAAGGGTTTAAGGCCCCCGGCAGGGTCGCCGAAGGCATAAAAAGCCTAATGCAGGCAAATAAATACATTCTTAAAGAGGTTTAACCAAATGAACATTTATGATGAACTAAAGTGGCGAGGGCTGATCAATCAGGTATCTGACGAAGAGAAGGTACGCGAGTATCTGGATTCCTCCGGTCAGTACATGTATTGCGGCTTCGACCCCACTGCCGACAGCCTGCATATCGGTAACCTTGTTCCCCTGCTTTGCCTCGTGCGTATGAAGCGTGCCGGACACAATCCCCTGTTCCTGCTCGGCGGTGCGACCGGACGTGTCGGTGATCCCAGCGGTAAGGATAAGGAAAGGGAATTTTCTTCCATTGAGAAGATTGAATCTCAGGCCGCAAACATCAAGAACCAGATCGAAGCATTTGTTGAACGCAACACCGGAGAGAAAGCCGATGTTGTGAATAACTACGACTGGATGAAAGAGATTTCTTTTCTTGATATGCTCCGCGACGTTGGTAAGCATTTCACCATCAACTGGATGATGGCTAAAGAGTCAGTGAAGGGCCGTTTCGGTCGTGATGATGTGGGTATCTCCTACACCGAATTCAGTTACATGATCCTTCAGGGCTACGACTTCTACCATCTTTTTCAGGAGAAGGGCTGCCAGCTCCAGATCGGCGGCGGCGACCAGTGGGGCAACATCACCGCAGGTTGCGAACTGATCCGTCGTAAGGCACAGGGTGAAGGGTACGCGGTAACCTTTCCGCTGATCACCACTGCATCCGGTCAGAAGTTCGGTAAGAGTGAAGGTAACGCCGTTTATTTGAATGCTGAAATGACTTCCCCTTACACATTTTATCAGTTCTGGATCAACACCGATGACCGCGATGTGATCAATTTCCTTAAGTATTTCACTTTCCTTACCGAGGAAGAAATTGCGGAAATAGCCAAAGAACACGAAGAAGCTCCGCACATGCGTGCAGCTCACAAGCGTCTTGCCGAAGAGACCACCATTATGATCCACGGTAAGGAAGAGTTGGAAAAAGTTCAGGCCGCAACCGCAGCACTGTTCGGTAAGGGCGACATCAAATCCGTTGATGCCGCAACCCTGCGCGGTGCCATGGAAGCCGCTCCCGGAGTTGAGTACGCTAAAAGCGACCTGCCCGACCTGCCCCAGATTCTGCTGGATCTGGGTATGGTTAAATCCAAAGGTCAGGCCCGTAAGGATATCAAGGGCGGCGGACTTTACATCAACAATGAGCGTGTAGCAGATTTCGATTACGTGCCCGGTGATGGTGATTTCATCGGCGGCGAATGCATGTTGATCCGTAAAGGTAAAAAGAACTACGGTCTTGTTACTTTGAAATAAGTTAGATTGAATATTGATTATTTAGCCCGCTGGAAGATTCTTTCAGCGGGCTTTATTGTGTTTGCGGCTATGTCAATGTATCGTGTGCGAGCAATTAAATAGAGGGTAGTTCATGCGTCTGTTTTTCATCATTATGTCTTTTCTCTTCGGTGCCTTGGCGCCTACTCAGGCCGGGGTGAATCTGAAGTTGCGTGGTTTTGTGGGAGATCCGGTTCTGGCGGCCATTGTATCTTTTACTGTGGGGACGCTGAGCCTGCTGGCTTATGCGTACTTTACCAAAGTTCCCCTTCCCGAAGGTTCTGCTGTGTTTAAAGGCCCATGGTGGATGTGGACCGGCGGTTTTATGGGCGCTTTTTTTGTGGCTGCGGCAATTGTTGTTGCTCCGGTGCTTGGGGCCGGGACCATGATGTGCTGGATGGTTGCCGGGCAGATGGTTGCATCCCTTCTGCTGGACCACTATGGTATCATAGGGTATGCCGTGCGGGAGGCTTCGCCGGGCCGAATTGCCGGGGCATTGCTGGTTATTGTCGGCGCAGTGCTGATTGAGAAATTTTAGGGTGCTAACATTGGGTAAAAGATAAAGGAGTGGGGTTTTGAAGGATATTCTTTGCAAATACTTGAAGAAGTTGTGGGAAAATACAATTCTGGTCTGCCGGATGATCAAGATTGAGCATTCCATTTTTGCTCTGCCGTTTGCATATATGGGCTATTTTCTTGCCACTGGAGCATGGGCCGGAATCAAACCCTTTGCCCTGCTGACTGTCGCAATGGTGGCAGTGCGCTCTTTTGCCATGGCGGTGAACAGACTCTTTGATATTAATATCGACAGCGAAAACCCGCGAACCCGGACCCGCCCGCTTGTTACCGGGGAGTTGACTCCATTTTTTACTTTTTGTTTTATAGTAGTTTGTGCGGTTGTCTTTGTTTTCGCCTGTAAGGGGATGAATGAACTTTGCTACAAGCTTTCATATTTCGCACTGGGGTGGTCCGCTTTTTATTCCCTGACCAAACGGTTCACCATGCTTTGCCACTTTGTGCTCGGCTCGGTTCTTGGTCTTGCCCCGGTGGCAGGCTGGCTTTGTGTTGATCCTAATTTTTCCCTGCCCGCGATTCTGTTCTTCTTCGGTGTGATGTTCTGGGTGGCTGGATTCGATATCCTCTACGCTACGCAGGATCGAAAGTTTGACCGCAACCGGGGACTTAATTCTGTTCCGGCCAATCTTGGCATTCATAAAGCTCTGACCATTTCCACTTTCAGTCATGTGAATACGGTTATCTTTTTCGCACTGGCGGGGCTTGCTGCCGGACTGGGCTGGATTTACTTTTCAACCCTCGCTGTTGTGGGCGGAATCCTTCTTTTTGAGCATCAGGTTATTTCTGCCGATGATATGAGCCGGGTAAATATGGCTTTTTTTGCCATGAACGGGGTTATATCCGTGTTGCTGTTTCTTGGTACCCTTGCGGATATAATGATTTAGAATCATGAACTGGTGTGTTGGTTTGATTGTAAGTAAAAAATAAATACTCGGGTCTTAAGAATATATTGCGGGAGTTTGGAGTTATTCCAGACTCCCGTTCTTGTTTTTGATTATTTGGGCATCTAGACAAGTTCTTATAAACATCTTAGTAGTGTCCTTGCGAGGTTTTAAGAAGGTTCGGCTTTGAAGGCTTGAAATATGGCCCAGCTGTTATCAATTGTCCCGGTTAGAATTCGTTGGGGAATGAATTAAAGATTGTCCCTAGGGCAGTACGATCGTGGGAGAGGATGACGCTGGAGTTTTTTGGATACTTTGGAAGAGGTGTCTACAAGCTGTTCAGGGAGAGCTGACATGGATAATGGAAATGGAAAATTTCTGCGTGTTCTTGCGGGAATTTATTTTGGGGTGTTTGTTGTCGCTGCGATTCTATGCGGCGTAATCTTGACTGTTTACAGTAATGAGCCTTGGGCTTTAACCGGACTGGCTTCCGGGTTAATAGCTATTCTGGCTTTGCTGGGAATCGGATTTTTTACCATTCTTAAAACGCAGGTCGTCCGGCCTGTGCAATGTATCACTAATTTTGCTGACCTTGTGATCAAAGGCGAATACTCGGATGCTGATAAATGTACCAGCCCCGGTCTCGATGGCTTGCGCGCTGTGATCAGCGAGTTGAGTGATGTCTATAAAGAACGTCTGGGCTTCAGCACTAGTATTCTTGAAGGGTTGCCCCTTGGCTGCTGTATTGTAGATCTCAAGGAGCATATCAACTTTCTCAATAAAGAATGTCTCGAGATGATCGGCTCCAGCGAGCAGCCGGAATCCTATCACGGGCGTATGATTTCCCAGATTTTTTACCACGATGACCGTAAGTCCCTTATCGGGCATTGTATGGATGATGATACTCGGGCCATGAACCGGGAGGTTATCTTTAAACATGTTGATGGTAGTGACATCAACGTGCTGGCCAACCTTTTCCCTCTGCACGATGTGGTGGGCAATGTTATCGGCGGTTGCTGTTTATATATAAACACCACCGAGCTTAAGCAGCGCGAAGCACATATCCTTGAGCAGAATGAGCTGATTGCAAAGGCTGCTGATCAGGCTAACTCAGTTGTTTATGACCTCAGCAGTGCCGCTGAGCAGCTGCGCGGACTGGTCGGTGAGGCCCGCAAGGGGGCCATGGTCCAGAGTGAAGAGGCCGGGCAGGCTGCTACTGCCATGGAAGAAATGAACGCTACTGTTTTTGAGGTTGCCCGTCATGCGCAGGAAGCTGCGAGTGATGCGGACAAAGCAAAAGCTGATGCGGAAAAAGGCGAGGATACCGTGGCCGGGGTTGTCAGTGCCATTGATGAGGTTTCCGGTCAGGCAAATTCCCTGAAAGCTTCCATGGAAGATCTGGATGTCAAGGCCGAGGCCATCGGTAACGTGCTGGGCGTGATTGAAGATATTGCGGACCAGACCAACCTGCTGGCTCTGAATGCGGCTATCGAGGCTGCCCGTGCCGGTGAGGCCGGACGCGGATTTGCTGTTGTTGCCGATGAGGTTCGCAAACTGGCGGAAAAGACCGTGCAGGCAACCGCTGAAGTTCATAAGGCTGTGGGAGATATTCAAAATGGAGCGAAGACCAATGTACGGGCTACTGAAACCGCAGTCGAGTCGGTAACCCGCAGTACCGAGCTTGCCGGTGAGTCCGGTGATGCACTGGCCCGGATTGTCTCTATGTCTGAAGAGACTTCTGACCGGATCAGGTCCATTGCCACTGCCGCTGAGCAGCAGGCCGCAGCCAGTGAGCAGATCAACCGCTCCACTGAAGAGGTCAGCCGCATCTCCAGCGAGACCGAACAGGCCATGGTGGAATCAGCCGAGGCCATTGAAAAGCTGGCCCAGTTGGCCGAGAATCTCTCCGATATTATCCATGGGATGCAGAACAAATAAGAGTTCTAAACAGGTAAAAATAGAAGCGGGCAAATCCATTCGGATTTGCCCGCTTCTTATTTAACTGACTAAAAAAGGAAATTAAAACGGCGAAGCCTAACAAAAGTTTTGATTCGCCTCGTCCTGAGGCTCACCCCTTTTTACAAAAAGGGTTTAAGCCCCCGGAGGGCCCGCCGGGAGGCATTCCCCTCACAACCTGAGGAGCTTTCTTTTCTTTGTTCAAAATCCGTAGCGCAGGTAATCCTTGTCCTTGCGGTTGATGAGCTGGATGTAGCGGTAACGGCTCTTGACCTGAGCTTCTTCGAGCAGCGAGTAACCCTGATTGCGGCAGGAGTCACAGGCCGCCGCCGGGATTTCCAGCCCGAAGCCCATGGGACCGCCCTCGCGCTGAGTTTCCACTTTGAGCAGACCCCGGCAGTTATTGCAGAGCAGTAAGGATTCGGTCTGGGATTCGGTGAATCCTTCGGTGTCGTAGAAAATATTGCGATGCCGCACGGACCAGTTACCACTGACCACACCTTCGCTGCTTTCAGCCGGCGGATTGAAATAGATCTCCTTTACCCCTTCGCAGATGGTCGCGATGTAATTCATGACCTCTTCGGATTCCTTGAGTGTCTTGGGGTTAAAACCCGGCTCGCGTACGTGGGAATAATCTACCCCGGCCATAGCCAGACTGATGCCGAGGTTTACGTAGGGCAGTGCTCCCTGAATGGCGTATCCTCCCTCAAGTACGGCAATGTCCGGCTTGAGCATGGAATTGAGCGCGGCGTATCCCTGCGCCGAGAAATTCATGTTGGTGATCGGGTCGGTGAAATGGTTGTCCTGTCCGGCAGAGTTGATAATCAGGTCCGGCTTGAAATCTTCAAGAATGGGCATGACTGCTTTTTCCATCACCATCATGAACCCGTCATCGGAAGTTCCGGGGGGCAGGGGGATATTTACCGTGCGCCCAAGAGCTTTGGGGCCGCCTGATTCTTTGGGGAATCCTGTGCCCGGATAAAGGGTGCGCCCGTCCTGATGCAGGGAGATGAACAGGGTGTCCGGGTCGTGCCAGTAGACATCCTGTGTGCCGTCCCCGTGGTGGCAGTCGGTATCCACAATGGCGATGCGTTTGGGACCGTAATTTTCACGGATGTATTCGCACATGATTGCTTCGATGTTGATGGCGCAGAATCCGCGTGAACCCTGCACTGTCTTCATGGCGTGGTGTCCCGGAGGACGTACGAGGGCGAAAGCACGTTCCCGTTCTCCTTCCATAACCAGCTTGGCTGCCTTGATGGCGCCACCAGCAGAAATGCAGTGTGAGCGGGTGGCAACGGCCTCGGCTTCGGGAAAGCAGAAGTGGACCCGTTCAATATCTTCGCTGCAAGCCACTTCGGGCTTGTATTCGCGGATACCTTCGATGTCGAAGAGACCTTCCTCGCGCAGCTGGTCCTGAGTGTAGAGCAGCCTTTCCTCCCGTTCCGGGTGGGTGGGGGATATGGCCCAGTCAAAGGCGGGGAAAAATATGATTCCCAGACTGTTGTCAGCCTTGAGCATTATTGACTCCGTTTATGAATATGTCCGGTCCACGCCGGGTTTGATCTGGCATTTGACCCTGATATTGCGGCCTACAGTGCTGGCCCCGTTGACCATATTGAACGATGAAGAGCTGGTGATCTGGGCATTAGAACCGTCCGATGCCACATGCATCTCGCCGAGATGGGCCAGTAGATGGTTCATGGCATCCTTTTCCGCGTCTTCGAGTTTGTAATTGCGGGGGATGTTCTCGCGATGCCCCAAGGAGGGAATGAACATGAGTCCGCGTTCGGTGTCGGCGAAAAGTTCCAGCTCGGTGGTGGTACGGGTCAGGGCCGCGCCGATGGCATTGGCCACATCGTAGTTTTCCGGCACTTCGGTGGAAAGGCGGAATTTGCGGAAGACGTCCATCTTCATGGCCTGTGCCGGGCCACCCATAATGTAAATTTTGCGGGGAATGATCTTCCGGTTCTCCAGCAGTTCATGGATGGTATAAACCGGCTGCTGGTTGATTTCATCCACAAGGGAGCGGGTGGAATCGTGGATTTTATCCACGGCGTACCCGATGGCCTGATCCGCAAGCTCGTCCGGTTCAAGACCGTTCTTGGCGGCAAAGGCGGTGAAGCCTGTTTTGGAACGTTCAATATTACCGCAATCGCAGGATTCTTTCCAGATCAGGGCGTCAGTCAAAGTGGGAGTTTCGCCCCCGAAAGCTATTGAAGGCCCGAGACGGTTGGGGCCGACCCGGACTTTTTCATTAAGCATTGAAATGGCTGAATCCCCGCCGATGCCGATGGAGTGGACCTTCAGGGCCCGCACAAGGGTGGGGTGGGAACCGATGTGGATACCTTCCTGTTCAATGAGCGGGCTGCCCCCGGCAAAAATGGCGATGTCGGTGGTGGTTCCGCCGATGTCGTAAATGATGGAATCATGGGTGATATTACACAGGGCGATGATGCCCATGACACTTGCTGCCGGACCGGAAAAAATGGATTGCACCGGAACCTTGCGCGAGAGGTCCAGCGGCATGGTCCCGCCATCCGCTTTAAGAATATTGACCTTGATATGTCCAAGGCCCATTTCATCAAGGGTGTCGGCGATGGCATCGGCAAATTTGTTGAAGACCCGCCAGACCGCGCAATTATAGAAGGCGGTGGAAATGCGGCGCGGGAAGTTGAGCCTTCCGGTGAGCTGGTGCCCTAAAGTTGTGAAATCCGAATTATCGCCGATTGCCAGCTCAATGGATTTTTCATGGGCCGGATTGCGGGGGGAAAATTTTGTGACTGCGGCGTAAACCTTGATTCCGGCATTGCGGCAGGATGCGATTGCTTCTTCAAGAGAAAGATTGTCCAGACGTTTGGTTTCCGATCCGCGATGGTCCAGTGATCCGGGGATGACGTGGAAGTCTTTGCAGGTCATGAACGAATGGGGATCAAGCCCCGGTCCTGCTGAGACAATGACGCCTACGTCTTCATAGTTTCCTTCCACAATGGAGTTGGTGGACAGGGTGGTGGACAGGTTCAGTTGTTTTATGCGGGCCGGGTCCGTGTGGCGGACAATTTCTCCAAGGCTGTCCCTGATGGAGGAGAGCAGATTGTCATGCCGGGTGGCAACCTTGACTTGCGCCTCCAGTCCGTCAGGCCCTATGGCAACTGCGTCTGTATGGGTTCCGCCGACATCAATTCCGAGAAGGAGCATCTGGTAAATCCTTGAGTTCTTCCCCCGTTTCATGCGGGAGGCTGGTAATCGGTATTATATAATGATGTGATCCATCCATTTATCTAGCACCCCGCCAATGTCGGAGTCCAGAGCTTTTACCGTCAGCGGTTTGATGTGTTTGGTGAGCGGTTTTTACTTTCTTATTTACGGAGGCGTTACCCGTTTTTACTGATCCCCAGCTTTCTCATGCGTGAATCAAAGGTGGAGCGGTTGATATTTGCTGCTCGTGCGGCCCGGCTGATGTTCCAGCGGAATCTATCCAGCAGTTTCATCACATAAGTGTATTCCATTTCCTGCCAGGTCAACTCGCTGAGATCTTCTTGCGGTTCTTTTGGTATGTTTGGGGTTTCATCGTGCTTTATTTCGGGTTGTTCTACAGGTGGTTTGGCATTGGGATGTACTATGTGCAAAGGGAGGTCTTTTATGGAAATGGTGTCACCGGGAACCATGGCCTGAAACTGCTTGACCATGTTTTCCAGTTCACGGATATTTCCCGGCCAGTTGTAATTTTTCATGGCGGTCATGGCCTTGTCGGACATGTTTTTGGGCAGCATGTGGCTATGGGATGCTTCGCGGTTTAAAAAGTGTCCGGTCAGCAGATGGATGTCTTCTTTGCGTTCACGCAGGGCGGGTAGTTTGAGAGGCAGTACATTGAGCCGGTAATATAGATCTTCCCTGAATCTGCCTGAACGTACGTCTTCTTCAAGATTGCGGTTGGTGGCGGAGATGATGCGGATATCAATTTTCTTGGTCTGGGTTCCCCCAAGGGGTTTGATCTCGTTTTCCTGCAACACACGCAGCAGTTTGGCTTGCAGGTTTACATCCATATCCCCGATTTCATCGAGGAATACAGTGCCTCCGTCCGCAGCTTCGAACAGTCCGGATTTGTTGCTGGTGGCCCCGGTAAAGGCTCCTTTTACATAACCGAACAGCTCACTTTCCAGAAGGTTTTCAGGGATGGCACTACAGTTCTGGGTCAGGAACGGCTTTTGAGACCGCGAACTCTGGGCATGGATTTCTTCAGCAAAAAGCTCCTTACCTGTTCCGGATTCGCCGTAAAGCAGGACCGGGTAACTGGTTGCTCCGTAGTTTTCAACAAGTTTAAGGGCCTTGTTTACTGATTGGCTCTTTCCTACAATAGCTTTATTGTTCCTGATGCTGCTTAACGTCCTGCTGAGCTGGGCGAATTCAATGCGTTGTTTTTGAAATTCCAGAGAGTTGCTCAGAGAGATCGAGCCGATGTCCACCATATCCTGCAACATGGTCAGGTAACCGGGGTCAAGATTGAGCTGTTCCCCGTCTGTGCTGGTGTCGATGACCTGTACCGCTCCGAATACCTCTTGTCCTTTGAGGCTAAGAGGAAAGCAGAGGATGAGTTTACTTTTGATTTTGAAATCTTTTTCCAGAGAACTGTAGTGTCGTGAGTCCCCGGCTTCGGCAATGGTCATTTCGTCGTTCTGGATAACCCAGCCCACAATACTCTGATCCTGCGGAGATATTTGTATACCCTTCACGTCTTCGCTTTTTTCTCCAAGGGCTTCGACGCATTCGTACATGTCGTCGCGTTTCAGCCAGAGTGATCCTCGCTCAACGTTTTGCAGTTTCAGCAGCAGGGCCAGAATTTGCTTTTGCAGCTTTTCCGGGTCTAATTCTTGAGAAAGGGCCTTGTAATCATTAATGGATATAGTCATAATAAAGGGTTGTGAATCACGTTTGTTGATATTATTATTTGGGTATAATCTTTAAATATCGTTAAAGTAGTGCTGGGTCAACAGTAATTGCACGTTGAGCAATGGAGGCTGATCTCTTGTTTATGGGCTAAGTCCTTTTAAACAGTGCTCTCTGGAAGTCTTAATGTTTTTTGGCACGGAAGGTGCTTTATGGAGAGTAGCTTGTTAGTCAAGTATGGACCGGAGAGCCCACTCCACCTCCCCGACCCCTCCGGGCTCTCCGGTCCATAAACTTTTCAAATGCAAATTCGACGCAATTCCTCGAATATATGGAGATGACCTGATGAGTAGTGTTGAAACTCTTATGTCCATGCACCGTGAAGATATGGCCCTCTTAAGAACTGAAGCCAAGCAGGCCAGAAAAGAGAGGTTGGATAATAACCGTGAGATGGATCTGGCATTTAAAGACTTGCGCAGCAAACTTTCGGCTGAAATGCCGGTAACGAGTTCTTTTTCCATAAAACTTCGCGCTCCATTTGCAGTAATGACTGCTTTGATGGGAGTTCTTAGTTTTTAAATAGTTTTGTGTCCGGCTGTAGCAGTCGGAAAATCGCCTTGAAAAATCCCGTTCGTCAGCTGACGAACGGGATTTTTGTTTTTAACGTTCTTTTATAAAAGTTGCGGCGGTGCGACGTAGGTTTTCGGCCCAGTCTTCGGCCAGCGGATCGGCAGTCAATGTTTCCGCTCCTATGGAGCTTGCTATGGCGCGTGCGCTTTTTTGTGAGAATTGGGGCTGGATAAAAATGGCTTTTACTGAATTCTTCTTTGCAAACTTTATCAGCTGAGTCAGTTCCTTGGGGCTTGGTTCTTTGCCTTCAAGTTCAATGGGGATCTGGTTCAGGCCGTAGGTGCGGGCAAAGTATCCCCATGAAGGGTGGTAGACCATAAAACTGAATCTTTCTCCTTTTGGGGTGAATATGTTCAGTAATTCTGAATCCAGCTTGTTTATTTCTGCTGCAAAATTCAGGTAGTTGCTGGTGTATGCTTCTGTGTTTGCGGGATCATGCTCAATCAAAACGTCTCTAATCTGCTGGCTGATGATTCTGACCAGTGGCGGTGAAAGCCATACGTGCGGATCGGTTATTTGGGTTGTTTCGTGTTCGTTGTGGTGTTTGTGTTCGTCTTCGTCATGAACGTGTGTTTTCATGGTCTGATGAACAACAGTTTTTCCAAGGTTTATAATCTCGAGTTTGTCATTGGCAGATCTGAAGCGCGGGATCCATGCCCGCTCAAAAGGTACTCCGATAGCAAAGTATATTTCTGATTTGCTTAGCAGGGCCATCTGGCGAGGTTGCGGTTCATAGGTGGCCGGGCTGCTTCCCGGTTTGACCATGATATTTGCTTTTACTTTTTCTCCTCCGATTTTCTCCACAAAATATTTCAAGGGTGCGATGGATACTGTTGTTTGAAGTTTTGCTGCCGAAACTGTTGAGCAGGTCAGCAGTAGGGCAAGTATGCTCAGTGCGATTGTTTTTGTTGTTTTCATGTGTTCTCTCTGTGTTTGATATTCAATCTCATTTAGTTGAAGGTGTATCATATTATATATGATGTCAATCGCTGTTGTCATTGCTTGTTTTGTGTGTAGGGCGAAAGAATTAATTGAGAAGGTTTGCTTTGTGTGTTTTTTAAAATTGTTTTTTAGTTCTATTTAGCTTTATTGGTTTTACTCTTGTTTTTGCAAAAATGTTTTATGTGGTTTTTTTGGGTTGTTTTTTTGTTTAATCCGCTTGTTTTGGCACAAAGAGTGCTTGGCTAGTATGAGAAATGCATTTTTGAAGGGTTGATTTTCTAAAATTGTAAAAACAGTGGCTAAAAAACATTGTCTGAAAGACATAAATGTAAAAACAACAGATTCAAAACAGCAGGGGTTAACAAAAAATGAATTCGGCGGATACTTCTTTCATTCTTATTTGTGCGGCTCTGGTCATGTTCATGACGCCGGGGCTGGCTCTTTTTTATGGCGGTATGGTGCGCAGCAAAAATGTGCTGGCGACAATTATGCAGAGTTTTATCATGCTTGGGCTGGTTTCGATCATCTGGACTGTAGTCGGTTATTCACTTTCTTTTGGTACAGATATTGGCGGACTCATCGGCGGTATGGATTTCTTTGCCCTTAACGGCGTGGGTATGGATACAGCCGGGAGTCCTGCCGACAACCTGCCTCATCTTTTATTCATGATATTTCAGTGCATGTTCGCGGTTATCACTCCCGCGCTGATCACCGGGGCCTTTGCCGAGCGTATGAAGTTCGGGGCTTTGCTTGTCTTTTCATCTTTCTGGGTTGTTCTTGTTTATGCTCCCATGTGCCACTGGGTCTGGGGCGGCGGCTGGATGGGGGATCACGGTGCCCTTGATTTCGCGGGCGGTGCGGTTGTGCACATGAGTTCCGCAGCAGCAGCCCTTGCCGGCTGTCTGGTCATGGGCAAACGTAAAGGATACGGACGTGAACCTTTCATCCCCCACAACCTGCCCATGACCCTGCTCGGTGCCGGGATGCTCTGGTTCGGCTGGTTCGGCTTCAATGCCGGCTCCGCTCTTGCTGCCAACGGTCTGGCTGCCAATGCTTTTGTTACCACTCATCTTGCTGCGGCTGCCGCGGTTCTCGGTTGGTTGCTGGTTGAAGCCATGCATGGCGGCAAACCTACAACTCTCGGTGCGGCATCAGGTGCTGTTGCCGGGCTGGTGGCCATTACTCCGGCTGCGGGATTTGTCACTCCCATGGCTTCAATTGTCATTGGTTTTGGCGGTGGTATGGTCTGCTACGGCGGTGTACTCATGAAAACAAAATTCGGCTATGATGACTCTCTCGATGTTGTTGGTATCCACGGTCTCGGTGGAACTTACGGTGCCATTGCCACCGGGCTTTTTGCCAGCATAGGCGCGGAAGGTCTGTTCTATGGTAACGCTTCCCAGCTTTGGATTCAGATCGAATCCTGTATCGCCACTTGGGGATACTGCTTTGCGGTCAGCTGGGTTCTGTTTAAACTGATCGATAAATTTTACGGCTTGCGCCCTTCCGAGGAAGATGAAGTCTCCGGGCTGGATGTCTCGGAGCACAGCGAAGCCGGATACCAGATTTAGAATTAAGATGATGCGCTTCGCGTTTTTTGATTATTTGATTTCGGTTCCGGCGGGCAGAGGGGGTAACCCCCTCTGCACTCCTTAATAGTTAAGACAGGATAAATTCTTATGAGAAAGATTGAAATAATTGTAAGGCCTTTTAAGGTCGATGATGTGAAGGATGCCATTGCCGCTCTTGGTCTCAAGGGCATGACCGTTACTGACGTTAAAGGTTTCGGACGTCAGGGAGGGCACAAGGAAGTCTACCGTGGTGCCGAGTATCAGGTGGATTTCATTGCCAAGACCAAGGTTGAGATTGTGGTTGATGCTGACCGGGTTCCCGAAGTCATTGACGCGGTCAGTGAAGCAGCCAAAACCGGAAAAGTCGGTGACGGCAAGATATTTGTTATCCCGGTTGAAGAAGTTGTGCGTATCCGCACCGGTGAGACCGGGCCGGATGCCATTTAAATGAATGCCGGAAATATCCCTGAATCTTCCATAGACCGCTTGCTGGCGGGACGCGAAATACTTCTCGCGGCATGCGCTAAAAGCATGCCGCGGGATTTTCCGCAGCAGATGTGCGAGCTGGTGGACGGTTATTTCAGGGCACGTATCAGGGAGGCGGTTTTCGCAGGAATTCTATCTTCCCATGAAGATCTTTCTATTGTGGCTGTTGGCGGCTACGGACGCGGGCAACTGGCTCCCTTTTCTGATATCGATGTTCTTATCCTTACTGAACTCTCGGCTCATGACGATCTTGAAGAGCTGGCTTCTTTTCTTTTTCATCCTCTCTGGGACCTGAAGTTTGATGTGGGGCACGGGGTGCGTTCTGTGGAGCAGAATCTTGAATTGGCAAAGTCCGATTTCAAGGTGCTGGCCTCGCTTCTGGATCTGCGTTTTATTGCCGGGCGCGATGAATCGTTCAGGCGGCTGGTTAATGAATTCAGGGAAGATGTGCTTCCTGCCGCGGGTGAAGAGTTCTGCCGCATTCTTTGGGAGAACCGATCCCAGACCGGAAAGGGCATGGATTCAGTGGTGCTTGAGCCGGATTTGAAAAATGGTTGGGGTACCTTGCGGGATGTCCAGTTTATCCGCTGGTGTGCGGACATCAAGGGGGATTATTTTCCCCTGAATGAGACCGATCTTGTTGATCTTTGTAAGGACGAAGCCTTGCTCATGCAGGCCCGTAGCGGGGTGCACCTGTTGCGTAAACGTAAGCAGGACAAACTTATCCTCGAAATTTTACCGGATGTTGCCTCTCTTTGCGGATTCAAAGGCTATGATCCGGCAAAGCGTGGAAACGAGCTGCTTACGTCCATCCATCAGGCCATGGTTCGGGTGCGTTCCATGGGTGATGGCCTTTTTCGTGAATCATTTGACGCTGAGTCACGTTTTTTTATTGATCATCGCCCGAGTGTCGGGCTTGGGACCGGACTTAAATCCGGGCTGGAAGTTTTCGGTATAAAGTCCCGTACCGGGGCGCCCTTGACCCGTGAGTCCCGCCGGGCTGTTTCAGCCATCGGTTCAGCCGAGGGAATCAGCCTGACCCGTTCCTTGAAGATGCTCATTGATATTCTTAAGGGGGAATTTGGCTGGCTGGCTTCAGTGGAAATGCTCGACAGCGGGGTTTTCAAATCATTCCTTCCCGAATTTTCACAGGTTGCGGATCTTGTCCCTTATGATGGTTACCACCAGTATCCTCCGGGCAGGCATTCTCTGCTTACTGTCCACAAATGCTGCGATATTTTCCGTGATGAATTTTCCGAAGGCGGAAAATGCATTGGCGCATCAGATTTTGATGCATTGATCCTCGGAGCTTTTTTTCATGACATCGGCAAGGGCAAACGTAATCACAGTGAACGCGGAGCCGTAATTGCGGAAGAAATTCTTTCTCGAACTGATTTTCCCGATCGCTTTAAGGAAGATGTTATTTTTCTGGTGCGTGAGCATCTGCTTTTAATTCGCTCATCCCGGGCCATTGACCTCAGTTCTGTTGAGGCGTTGGGCAAGATCGCTGAACGGGTGGGGTCTCTGCGCAGGTTGCGTATGCTCTTTATTCTTTCTATGGCTGACTCCATGGCAACCGGGCCGCGGGTCTGGAATTCGTGGAGTGAATCTCTGCTGCGGGAGATCTATGCCGGTCTGGAATTGATTCTTACCGATGATTCCTTTGCTGAAATTGACCCCGGTGTGCAGCTTGGCGATACCCTGCGTGGTCTCCGGGAGCGGGCCGCAGGTCAGATTGATCCCGGGCTGTTGGAATCCCTGATCGGCTGTATGCCCGAACGTTACCTGTTGGTTGAGGACCCGGATGAAATTGTGCTGCACATGCTTCAGGTGCTGGAGTTCAACCGGGTTTATGAGCGGGATATGGTCCGCAAACCTGCGGGCAAGGGCGGGCTGGGGCTTAGTCTGGTCCGATCCTTTGAAACTGAGGACGAAAAGCGTATCAAACTCGTGATTACTGCCAAGGATCAGGATTTCCTTTTCGCAGCTCAGAGCGGGGTGTTGGCTCTGCATTCAGTAAATATCCTTTCTGCTGAAATTTTTTCATGGTCCGATGGAACCGCAGTGAACGTATTCATTGTGGAAGCTCCTTCAGAAAATTGTCCTGACGATATTTGGTCCAGAGTGGAGCGGTCCATCATGTACGCGCTGACCGGAAGGCTGGCTCTTGATTACCGTTTGCACAAGAAGCGTAATTCCCTCCTGTCCAAGTCCGCTGCGGGCAGGGTTCCCACCCGGATCAGTGTTGACAATGAATCAAGCGGGGAATGCACTCTCATTGAGGTTATTACTCAGGATCGTTCCGGGATTCTATATGATATGGCTGCATTCTTTTCGCGCATGAATATTGACCTGCGTATGGCCCGTATTTCAACCACTGGAGAATCTGTTTTTGATGTCTTCCATGTGGAAGGGCCGGATGGCGGCAGGATTGAAGACAAGAGCCATCTGCGGGAGCTGGTCAGTGCTCTTGAATATGCTCTTGTTGTAACTTGCTGATTTTATATGTTCTGCTGTTGTTTAAACAAAAGTGATTCAGGGTTCACTTTCGTGGTTTAAGCTTGCAGCATTATGATTGGTGATGTTGCGGCCGTCTTTGGTGGACGCATGGCTGCTCTTGGTGATACACTTAGCGAGTTTAAACTGGGCAATGCAGTTTGAGCCGGAAGGGCTCTCGGCTTTTGTGAAAAAGGGCAGATAATTATTTCAGACGTACGCATTTTCTTGCCAAATCTGCAATATTTATCTAAGTGATGCTTGCTGCCAAACTAATAGTTAGGGGCCATTAATACCCACAGGTCACTTCAGCTCAATCCCAAGAGGAATTATTTCATGAAAATACTTGTTGTAGGTTCAGGCGGAAGAGAACACGCTCTGGCATGGAAAATCAGCCAGAGTCCCAAGGTTTCTGAAATTTTTATCGCACCCGGTAACGGTGGAACCCGTCTGCACGGTACCAATGTGCCCATCAAAGACGACGACCTGCCCGGTCTGGTCAAATTTGCCAAAGAAAACAAGATTGATCTTGTTGTGGCAGGACCGGAACTGCCCCTTGTACTGGGCATTAAGGAAGCCCTTACCAAGGAAGGAATTCCTTGTTTCGGACCCGGCGCATACGCAGCCAATCTTGAAGGCAGCAAAGCCTTTTCCAAGATTACCATGCGTGATTCCGGTGTTCCTACCGCTCCTTTTCAGGTTTTCGACGAGTATGAGCAAGCCAAGAAGTTTGTAGAAGAGCAGGGCGCACCTATCGTGGTTAAGGCGGACGGCCTGGCCGCTGGTAAAGGTGTTGTTGTGGCCGGAACCGTTGAAGAGGCTCTTGAAGCCCTTGACGACATGATGGTCAAAAGAGTTTTCGGCACTGCCGGTGAGCGTGTTGTTGTGGAAGAAGCCCTCAAGGGTGAAGAAGCTTCCTTTCTCGCTTTCTGCGCCGGAGAAGATTACGCACTGCTGCCTTCCGCGCAGGATCACAAAGCCGTGGGTGAAGGCGATACCGGTCCCAATACCGGAGGTATGGGTGCCTACAGCCCGGCCCCTATCCTGCCCCGTGAAAAATATGCCGAAACCGCTGAATTGGTCATCAAGCCCATTCTCAAGCTGCTTGCCGATCGAGGTGAGCCTTTTACCGGTATTCTTTATGCCGGACTCATGTACACTGAAAACGGTCCTTCCGTTCTTGAATACAATGTTCGTTTCGGCGACCCCGAATGTCAGCCGCTCCTGATGCGTCTGGATTGTGATCTGGTCGAAATCATGCTGGCCTGTATTGAGAATCGCCTCCCGGAAGTGGAAGTGAAGCTCAAGGATGAAACCACCCTTTGCGTGGTCATGGCTGCGGGCGGTTATCCTGCTTCTTACGAAAAAGGGGCGGAGATCAGCGGTTTCGAGGAAGCTGAAAAGATTGAAGGCGTCAAGGTCTTTCAGGCCGGGACAAAGTATGAAGAGGGTAAAACATTAACCAGCGGCGGACGTGTGCTGGGTGTTACCGCTCTGGGGGCGGATCTCGGAGCAGCTCAGAAAAAGGCTTACGAAGCTGTTGAAAAACTCAGCTTTGACAAAGCTTATTTCCGTCGCGACATAGGTGACAAGGGTCTTAAAAAATGAGTGCAAAAGTAGCTATTTTCATGGGGTCCATTTCGGATAAGGATACAATGCAGCCTTGTTCCGATCTGCTGACCAAACTTGGTATTCCCCACGTTTTCACTGTTTCCTCTGCCCATCGTACTCCGGAAAGGACTGCGAAACTGGTTAAGGAACTGGAAGATAACGGTTGTGAAATCTTTATCTGCGCCGCTGGTCTTGCCGCGCATCTTGCAGGAGCCGTTGCTGCAAAAACCATCCGTCCTGTTCTCGGCGTACCCATCTGCGGTTCCGCTCTCGGCGGTATGGATGCTCTGCTGGCAACTGTGCAGATGCCTCCGGGATTCCCCGTAGGAACTGTAGCTCTTGATAAGGTCGGTGCAAAAAACTCCGCATGGATGGCCGCTCAGATTCTGGCCCTTCATGACGAAGGAATTGCTGCCCAGATCAGAGAAGCCCGTCAGGGTTTCATTGATTCTGTTGAGAAGGCTGCCGCTGAATTGGAAGCTTAAGTCTCAATGTAGATTGATATCAAAGGCCGTGTTCGATGTTTGTCGGGCACGGCCTTTTTGTTTTTTTGAGAGGTATAATCCATGTCTATTGAATTTTGGTCCGTGTATGTAATGACGGTTTTTCTGGCTTCCATCATTCCGGGACCGAGCATGATTCTGGCTTTGACTCACGGGATTAAATATGGAGCCAGACGGGCAATTGCCACTGCTTTAGGAAATTCCGTTGCTTCGTTTTTACAGGCTGTCGTGTCTATTGCCGGGCTGGGAGCCTTGCTGGCTGCATCAGAAACAGCTTTTATGCTGGTCAAGTATGCCGGGGCGGCTTATCTGGTCTGGCTGGGGATTGGGGTTCTCTTGTCCGGTGATTTTAATTTCGAGGATTCCGGTCACGGAGAAAAGGAAACAATTTCAACCCGAAAGTTGTTTTTGCAGGGTTTCTGGGTCGCAGCCGGGAATCCAAAGGCGATTGTGTTTTTCAGTGCTTTGTTTCCCCAGTTTATCAGTAGCGGGCAGGCATCCATACAGCACTTTGCCATGCTGCTGACTCTGCTTACAGTCATCGCATTCGGGTGTATGATGATTTACGCTTGTGGCGGCGAAAAGATTAAGGGAATTTTAAAGGGAACGGCAATTTGCCGATATATTAATAAAGCCTTGGGAACTGCTTTTGTCGGGCTGGGGATAAGTCTGGCCTGTTCGAAAAGATAGGCTTTTGCGGCAGGCTGAAGTTAGTTCAGCATGGACCGCACTGTACTCAGGAAATCGTTCTGGGTGAACGGTTTAACCAGTGCTTCTCTCGCACCGAGGGCTTTGGCTTGTTTAAGGTATTCAAGACCGGTAAACTCCCCGCCTCCTGAAATAACCAGAATGCTGCATTCCGGCTTCTTCTGTTTCAGTTCCATTATGGTCTGGATGCCGTCCATATTGGGCATGAAAATATCAATGATGACCAGATCCACAGGACTGGATTCAAATAAAGATAAACCTTGCTCTCCATCCAGTGCGGCAAGTGTAGTGACCTCTTCACTTTTGAGGTAATGCTTGAGCAATTCAAGCATCTTAGGGTCGTCATCGACAATCAGGATTGTTTTCATATTACTTAAGTGCTTAAGAGTGTTTTATTATGCCTATCCTAAGCGGAATTAAAAAGGAAGTGGTGTATGTGTTAAGTGTTCAATAAGTGGTTTTGCGTTATAAGTTCAGCTGCTTACTCTCTTTTGGAAGTAATTCTAAAGCCAGTGAGATTTCCTTTTCCAATTGAGGAAGAAGCTTTAGGGTTTCATTGGTATTTTCTTCTGCCGCGACTTTTTCCATGGACCTGCTCAGCGAATAGGCCTGCACTGCCCCAACTGCGCCGCATTCTCCTTTTAAAGTATGGGAGATTGCAGAGGCTTCTTTCAATTTTCCCTGCTCAAGGTGTATCTTGATTTCATCAAGATGTTTTACCGCTTCTTCCGCGAAGATGGCGATTGCTTCTTCCAGCAATTCCAAGTCTCCTGAGAACCTTTTTAGCGCACTTGTCAGGTCAAAGCGTTTAGAATTATCATTTAAGTTCATATATATCTCCAGATTATAGAGCTGGGTTAAATGCCGGACGGTTCTTTTTCTCTGTCGGCTTTTTCTATTTTATCCTATGCGAGGAAAGGGTTCAATACGTTTTGCAAAAAGTAAGAAAGCCCCGGAAACATATGCTCCCGGGGCTTCTTTGGTTGTATGTGCAGCAACTAGTCTTTCTTTTCCAGTTCGGCATACCAGCCACCGGCTTTGGTCAGCAGGCTCTGGATGCGGCCCACAAGGGCGTGGGGGTCGTTCAGGTATCCTTCCAGCAGCAGGGCGGACTCTAAAAGCTGGTTGGAAGAAAGGGCGATGAAATCGTCATCCGGGTTTACCTTGAAGATTTCGAGCATGGAGCGCAGCAGCGGATGATCCGCGTTGATTTCCATGGTTTTAGTGGGGATAGAGCTGTCTTTGTTCATGGCCTTCATGATCTTTTCCATGGAAGAGGTCATGGCTCCGCCGGGGTTGACCAGACGGCAGGGAGAATCGGAAAGACGCTCAGATACTTTTACTTCTGCAACCTGCTCGCCGAGGACTTCCTTCATCTTGGTGATGAGGGCGTCCATGTCTTTTTCCTGTTCTTCGGAAAGCGGTTCCGGTTCATCTTCCTTTTTCGCTGATTCGAATTTGTCCAGCTTTTCAAGGTCGGCGTATTCGGCAGCTACAAAGGTGAATTCTTCGTGTTCACGAATGGATTCCATGACGAATTCATCAATGGGTTCGTAGAGGTAGAGTACCTCGATGTCCTTGTTGCGGAAGATTTCAAGGTGCGGGTTGAGGTTTGCGGCCTCACGGCTGGCAACTACTGAGTAGTAGATTTCCTTCTGCTCTTCCTTGGCACGTTCGATGTAGTCCGCAAAGGATACCAGAGCATTGTCTTCGGCTTTGGAAGAATCAAAGCGAAGCAGCTTGGCGAACTTGTCACGGTTGACGAAGTCCATGTGTCCTGCTTTGAAAATCTTGGAATGGGCCTTCCAGAACTGGGCGTATTTTTCAGTATCGTCTTTGGCCAGTTTTTCCAGCTGTCCCAGAACCTGTTTGGTCAGGGTCGCGCTGATTTTGCCGATGAGCAGGTTGTCCTGCAAGGTTTCGCGGGAAATGTTCAGGGGCAGGTCTTCAGTATCAACCACACCTTTGATGAAGCTCAGGTATTCGGGAAGCAGGTTTTTATTCTGCTTTTCAATGAGTACGCGGCGAACGTAGAGGTCGAGTCCCCAGTTGTCGCGGTCCATGCCGAAAATATCGAGATCTTTTTCCGGGATGAAGAGCAGGGAGTTGAACTGTACCGGGGCATCAACGGAAAAGTGCAGGGTGTTGATGGGCGGCTGCGCATCGTAGGTCAGGAATTTGTAAAATTCTTCATACTGTTCCTGCTTAATCTGGAATTTGGGTTCGCGCCACAGGGCGGAAACTGTGTTGACCCGTTCTCCACCGATCATGATCGGGAAGGATACGAAGTTGGAGTGACGTTTGACGATTTCCTTGAGTTTATCGTCGGAATCAAAACGCTCTGTATTGTCTTCGTTAAGATGAATCTCAATGATGGTTCCGTGATCCATCTCCGCTTCAATTTCACTCATTTCGTAGGCATTTTTGCCGTCGGAAACCCACTGGATTGCAGGTTCATCTTTCTGGAAAGATTTGGTGCGTACCACAACGTGGTCTGAGACCATGAAGATGGAGTAGAAACCTACGCCGAAACGCCCGATGAGAGAGTCAAGGCTTTCCTTGGACTGTGCAGCCTGTTTGACAAATTCAGCAGAGCCGGAATGGGCGATGGTACCGATATTGGCCATGACTTCTTCGCGGGTCATGCCGATTCCGGTATCGGTTACGGTTACGGTCTTTTTTTCTTCGTCATAGGCGATGAAAATTTCAGGTTCCACTTCATCGTCCAGCTCGGGGTTGCTGTTGATGGCGAAACGCATTTTATCGAGAGCGTCGGATGCGTTGGAAACCAGTTCGCGCAGGAAGATTTCGCGGTTGGTGTAGAGAGAGTGGACAAGGATGTCCAGCAGCTGGTTAACTTCAGCTTTGAATTCGAATTTTTCTGTCTGTGCAGTCATTTTAATTCCTCCGTAAACATAAAATTCCTTCCGGCCATACGAGACAGCCGGAAGGTTCTTGATTGTAATTTTCGGTGTCCTTTTTCAAGACGAAAAAGGCCAATTTTATTTAGTTATGTTTTTCAGCTTGTCAAGGAGGAACTTTTCCATTTCCCGGCGGTCTTTGCGCAGCCGGACAAGTTCCGCTTCCATAATGGAAAGCTTTTCCTTAAGTTGTTCATTCTCGCTTTTAATTCCTTCTATGCTTTCATTCTGGGCATTTAGGTCTGCACTGGCTTTATCCATGCAAGCTTTAACATCTTCAGATACTGCTCCGGCAGGCATGCAGGAGAGCATACCCTTGAGTCCTTCGTTAATGGATTTCGCTATTTCAGTTCCCATAGCTGCTGCCAGTTGAATAGCCGGTTCAAGGTTGGTCTGTTGTATTTGAGCGGGAGCGGCAGGCTCGGGATTCTGCGGGTCAATAGTCACATTGACCGGATATTTGCGGGAAAGTTCGGCCATGACATCTTCAGCGGTGTGACCCTGCTTGAGCATGGAAGAAATAATTTTAAAAATTTCAACGGCTTCGGATTTGAACCTTTTCTGCCTGTTTCGGCCTGTGCTGGGTAAGTACTGGGCGAAACGGTTTTTCCAGTAATGGAGGGTTGATTCCGGGACTTCCAGCAGGCGTGAAATTTCTGCAATGGAGAGAAGTTTTTTGTCTGGCACGGCATGCTCCGCATAGGGGTTCAAAGGAAATTCAAACTTTTTTGATGATTATTTTTTTTAATTTTTAATTCCGCTCAAGTCAATAAGCTACCAGATTATTATAAAAATGTTGCATTTCGAACATTTTTGTGTTCACTTTCGATCAGAAAACCATATTGATTCCTTTTTAATAATGGAGTACGCGGTCATCCAAGCAGGTCTTAAAAGACTGCCCGGAAAGAGAAATCAACAATGATTTTTGTTTTTCGAACGGTATATGCAAACAGGGTTTAAGTTGTATCATAAATGTACCGCAATCATGTTTTTAGTTTTTGCGGAATATGGTATTAGATTTCGGAGTAAGAATCCAGCAAGCAGCGGAGTCCACTTTTGAGTTCGGAAACTATTTTACTTTTTGATGTGGGAAATACCAATACTAAAATTGGTTTTTCCACCCGTGATAAAATCGGTCCCTCATTCACCCTGCCTACCGATCCCGGTGGCACTGCTGATTCATGGGGGCTTAAGCTCGTTGAAATCTGCCGGGTTGCCGGATTCTCCAATGAGGACATCATCGGCGGGGCCGTTTCCTCGGTTGTTCCGCCCATGAATCCGATCCTGAAGCGGGCCGTGGAAAGGTTTTTCCCCTGCGAGTTGCGCTTTGCACCGGATTCCATCCCTCTGGACTTGAATAATAAATATGAAAGGCCGTGGGAAGTTGGCGCGGACAGGCTGGTAACCGCTTTTGCGGGTCGCCGGATCAGCGACAGCGAGAATCTCATTGTGGTTGATTTCGGCACTGCCACCACCTTCGACTGTGTGGTGGGCAATGATTACATGGGCGGGCTGATCTGTCCCGGAGTATTGTCCTCCACTAAGGCACTGGCATCCGGGACTGCCAAGCTGCCGCATATTTCTCTCGAGATTGAGTCCGAGACCATCAGGCCGGGCAAGAGTACCGCAGACAGCCTCAATCAGGGGCTTATCTTCGGTTTTGCCGCCATGGTTGAAGGTTTGAGCGAGCGGTTGGGTAAGACTCTCGGCGGGGAGGTTGAGCTCATCGCCACCGGAGGTTTTGCCTCCAAGATAGCTGAAGTCTGCCGGGCTATTGACCATGTGGAACCGACTCTTCTTCTGGACGGGTTGCGCATGGCTTGGTTTGGCAGTGAAAAATAGTTTAGTGTAGGTTTTTTTGCCGGGAAAGTGTCCGGCAGTTCCAAGTAACCGGAAAGTGTTGATTTATTTTTAAGGAGATTTGTCATGAGCACTATCGTAGCAGTCTGGGCGAGAGAAATTCTCGATTCCAGAGGTAACCCCACCGTAGAAGTAGAAGTAGTACTTGAGTCCGGCGCAACAGGCCGCGCAGCCGTTCCTTCCGGAGCATCCACCGGTACCCGTGAAGCCCTTGAACTGCGTGACGGCGACAAAGACCGTTACATGGGTAAAGGCGTACAGGTTGCTGTTGCCAATATTCGTGAAGAAATCGCTGAAGCTCTCGTCGGTCAGGATGCCCTGCGTCAGGTTACCATTGATAACCTGCTTATCGAACTGGACGGTACTGAGAACAAAGACCGTCTCGGTGCAAACGCAATGCTCGGCGTATCCATGGCCGTTGCCCGCGCTGGCGCAAATCTGCTCGGCATTCCTCTTTACCAGTATCTCGGCGGTGTAAACGGTAAGCTTCTGCCCGTGCCCATGATGAACATCATCAACGGTGGCGAGCACGCACCCAACAACCTCGATATTCAGGAATTCATGATCATGCCCATCGGTGCTGAGACCTTCGCTGAAGCTCTGCGCATGGGTGCTGAAATTTTCCACACCCTGAAAGGTCTGCTGGCTGCCGACGGCCACAACACCGCAGTTGGTGACGAAGGTGGCTTCGCGCCCAACCTCGAATCTCACGCACAGGCTTTCGAATACATCATGAAAGCTATTGAAAAAGCAGGTTACCGCCCCGGAGCTGACGTAGCACTTGCTATCGACGCTGCTGCTTCCGAATTCTACAAAGACGGCAAGTACGTTCTGGCCGGTGAAGGTAAAGAATTCGATGCTCAGGGCATGATTGATTTCTACGCTGATTTCGTAGAGCGTTTCCCGCTTATCTCCATTGAAGATGGTCTTGCAGAAGGCGACTGGGAAGGCTGGGTAAAAATGACCGAAGATCTCGGCGAACAAATCCAGCTCGTAGGTGACGACCTGTTCGTAACCAACCCTGATATCCTTGCTGAAGGTATCGAGCGCGGTGCTTGTAACTCCATTCTGATCAAGCTGAACCAGATCGGTACCCTTACCGAAACCCTCGACACCATGGAACTCGCTAAAACAGCAAGCTACACCAATGTTGTCTCCCACCGTTCCGGTGAAACCAGCGATCACTTCATCGCTGACCTCGCAGTAGGTCTCAACGCAGGCCAGATCAAGACCGGTTCCCTGTGCCGTTCCGACCGTCTTGCCAAGTACAACCAGCTGCTGCGCATCGAGGAAGACCTCGAAGATGATGGCATCTACTACGGTCCCGCTCTGAAGGAAGCTTTCTTCGGCGAAGACTAGAAAATATTGCCTCCGGCGGCTGGGGAAGGGAAACTTTTGCAAAAGTTTCCCTTCCCCAGACCCCATCCCTTCAAAAACTTTTAGCGGGCTTTCGCTCAGGATTATGGGCAAGTGTTTATAGTATATAATTATTGCGATTCCGCTAAACCGTTAGGGATTTAGTTTTTAAAGGCGGTAGTTTTGGCTTTTATTTAGCTGAAGCTGCCGCCTTGTTTGTTGATGGGCTATTGTCTTCTTGCCAGTGGGAGAAAATTACAATATGCATTTTTCACCCACAGGCCTTAAACAGCGGAGAAATTTCAATGCAGATTTTGAATGGTAAAGAAACAGCCCTTACTATTCGTGAAGAGCTGAAAGTAGAGATAGACGGACTTAAAGAAAAACATGGTCGTGCGCCCGGTCTGGCCGTTATTCTGGTCGGCGAGGACCCCGCATCTCAGGTTTACGTGCGCAACAAGGAAATCGCCTGCGAAAAAGCTGGAATCGTTTCCACTGCCCACCGTATTGATGCGTCTGTTTCTCAGGAAGATCTTGAAGGACTGATCCAGAAGCTTAATGCTGATGACACCATCGACGGTATCCTCTTGCAGTTGCCCCTTCCCAAGGGATTGGACAGCCAGCGTTGCCTCGAACTCATTGATCCCGGCAAGGATGTGGATGGTTTCCATCCCATGAACGTAGGCAAGCTCATGCTCGGGTTGCCCGGTTTTCGTTCCTGCACCCCCGCAGGTATCATGACCCTGCTGGAACGCTACAACCTGCCCACTTCCGGCAAGAAAGCCGTAGTGGTAGGACGTTCCAACATCGTAGGTAAACCTCTTGCCATGATGCTCATGCAGTACGGTGATTTCGCAAACGCCACCGTAACTGTTTGTCATTCCCGCACCGACAACCTCGCCGAGGAAGTCAAAGCAGCAGATTTTGTTTTCGCCGCCATCGGCATTGCCAAGTTCATCAAGAAGGACATGGTTAAGAAAGGCGCAGTAGTAATTGACGTAGGTATCAACCGCACAGACGAAGGTCTGGTCGGTGACTGCGATTACGCCGCCCTCGAAGACGTGGCATCCGCCATGACCCCGGTTCCCGGCGGAGTCGGACCCATGACCATTGCCCAGCTTCTGATCAACACCGTACAGGCTTACAAGGAGCATGTCGGGGCTTAATTAGATCAGCTAATAAGCTTTCCAAAATAAACGGGCCGTTGTATATTGCAACGGCCCGTTTGTTTTTTGTAAGCATCATCTTTAAATCTAAGGGATTCCCCAAATGTCGAACTCCGTCAAAAACGCTTTCATTCCTGCTTTTCTCTTGCTTTGCACTCTCTGCGCAGCATTTCTTTTTCCTGTAAATTTGTATGCCGAAGGCGGCATCGATCCTGCCGATCCCATGGTCAGGGTGACCTCACCCAAAACCGACCTGGATGTAGAGGCGGTTTTGGCGGCGGTGAGTAAGGATGTCAGCAAAGATACAGGCATCAAAGAGTCATTCATCACCTACTACTGGCAGACCTTTGATGCTGTTGTGTATGAAGGTAAAAGCAGCACTAAACCGCTTTTTGTGGACCTCTACGTGCCGGGTTTCTTTGATGACGATAAAGTAAAGGGCATGATGAACGCCATTGCGGATGCATTGGTAGAGCATGCCAAGGCCGAACGTAAATGGATATTCATCCATACCCATTTTCCCCTTCCGGGGCAGGTCTACATTGGCGGCGGAGTTGCCCAGTGGGATACTTATCGGGGGGAGAAGGTTGAGAAGGATGGGGGCGCGGCTGAGTAGATTTTGAATTATTCCATCAGAATAATTTGCTCAAATCCACCTAACTAATCCGTTTTTATCCCCTCTGGAACTTTCCATCACTTCAGTATAAAAAGGAAGACACTCAGTCTTGTTGTACCCTAAACCACGGATCGCTTCATGAAAGGACTTACCGAATTGCTGACCTGCATTCAGGAAATTTCCGGCGGAAATTACTCCAACGACATCATGCATCTGACCACTGAGGGGTTTGATCCTTATGTGCGGGAACTGGCTGAGTCCGTGGGGTTGATGATGGTCCGCATTGAGGCCCGTGAGTTTGCGCTTGAACAGGCTAATCAGGATCTTAAGTGTAATATAGTAGCAACCATCAAAGCTGTGGCCCGTGGACTGAGTCTGCGTGATCCGTATACCCGCGGTCATGCTGAACGGGTGGGACTTTACTGCGAACGTCTGGCCCGGCGCATGGACCTTCCCGAAGATGAAATTTGGACTATGCACGTGGCCGGAACTCTGCATGATATAGGCAAGATCGGGTTCAGTGATCGTTTGATTCAGAATGTGGATACCAAGGTGGATGCCGACATGCTGGCAGAGATCAAGCAGCATCCGGAATGGGGATTCAAAATGCTGCGCGGGCTGGAGTTTCTCGGCCTTGCCCTAGAATACGTACGCTCTCATCATGAACGGCTGGACGGAACCGGATATCCTAACGGCTTGCAGGGCAATGAAATCAAAACCGGATCACGCATTCTTTCTATTGCCGATGTCTTTGATGCGATAACCACGACCCGTACCTACCAAGAGGCCATGGACCTCGATAAAGCATTTTCCATTCTGCGCAAACTGGCAGGACCTTCCCTTGACCCGGAACTGGTAGAGCTGTTCATTGCTGAGATTGAAGAGCACGGCCTTGAAGATGTGGAAGATGATTTTAGCACCTGCCCCATGCCGAAATGTGAATCATCCAATGCTGATACTTAAAAATAATTAATAATCGTTCCTGATAAGCTTGCCTTCTTTCTGAAAATGCTTATTCTCTCCCTTCGTTGAAATTTTCTGCAACTATCCGCATAACACGGCGAAGCCATATTAAAAATTTTTGAAGAGTCCAGAGAAACTTTTTTCAAAAAGTTTCTTTGGCCCTCGGAGAGCCGCCGGAGGCATCTTAATACATGAAAAAATCTATCCATATTGAAGGTGCGCGTCAGCACAACCTCAAAAATTTAACCCTTGATATTCCACGTGACCAGCTGGTTGTGGTTTGCGGTCCTTCAGGGTCCGGTAAATCTACCTTGTCCTTCGACATTGTCTACGCTGAAGGGCAGCGCCGCTACGTGGAATCCCTTTCCGCATATGCAAGGCAATTCCTGCCGCAGCTGGACAAACCAAAGGTGGACAAGATCGAGGGTCTTTCCCCGGCTATTTCGCTGGAACAGCAATCAACTTCGCGCAACCCCCGTTCAACCGTGGGTACGGTGACCGAGATTTATGACTTTTTGCGTGTGTTCTTTGCAAGACTGGGCAAATTTCACTGTCCTGAATGCGGCATTCCCATTGCGGCCCAGACTTCCGATGAGATTTTGGACCGGATTATGGCCCTTGGTGAAGGTACTAAATTCATGCTGATGGCCCCGTTGGTGGACCATCAGAAAGGGACCCATAAGGACCTGTTCAAAAAGCTGAAGAAAGAAGGATTCGTGCGTGCCCGTGTGGACGGACAGGTCTATACTATAGATGATGTGCCGGAACTCGAGAAAAATAAGAAGCACAATATTGATCTGGTCGTGGACCGTCTGGTCATTAAAGGCGACATGAAAAAGCGTCTGGGCGATTCCCTTGAACTTGCCCTGCGTTACGGGGACGAATCCATCGTGGTTTCCATTATCGGCGGCGATGATGTCTACCTCTCCACCATGTCCACATGCCCGTCATGTAAGATCAGTATGCCCAAACTTTCTCCGCAGCTGTTTTCATTCAACAGTCCGCAGGGTGCCTGTACACTCTGCTCCGGTCTCGGCAGTGTGGATTATTACGAACCGGAACTGCTGGCCCCCAACAAAGGTCTTTCCCTGAAAACCGGGGCGGTCATTCCGTGGAAATCCCCAAAAATGTTCGAACGTTACGAACTTGATTTCAAGCAGCTGGGCAAAAAATACGGCTTTAAGGTCGATACCCCGCTGGCTGATTTTTCCGCAGCCGCACATAAAGCACTTTTCTATGGCGATAAGGAACTTGGCTGGGAAGGCGTGGTCGATCTGCTTGAGGTAGGCCACAATCTCGGGCGCATCTGGCGTGATGAGCTTTCCCGCTTTCGCCAGTCAAGACCATGCCCGGCCTGTGAGGGAGCAAGGTTGCGTCCCGAGTCATTAGCAGTAAAAGTGAACTCTGTTTCAGTTTTTGAATTCTGCTCCATGTCCATCAAACGGGCACTGGATTGGCTGGAAGATCTGGAGTTTACCGGACATGAATTGCTCATTGCCGAACCGTTGTTGAAAGAATTAACCCACCGTCTTGGATTTATGGTCAATGTAGGGCTTGATTACCTGAACCTTGGCCGGAACATGGCTACTTTGTCCGGTGGTGAAGCACAGCGAATCAGATTGGCCGGACAGCTCGGTTCCGGGTTGGTGGGCGTTACTTACGTGCTGGATGAACCATCTATCGGACTGCATCCGCGCGATAACGAGAGACTGATTAAAACCCTACGTTCCTTGCAGTCCCGTGGCAATACCGTGCTGGTGGTGGAGCATGATGAATCCACCATCCGTAGCGCAGACCATGTTATCGAAATCGGTCCCGGTTCGGGTATGCTTGGAGGGGAGATTGTCTTTCAGGGCAGTGTGAAAAAGCTGCTTGGCAAGGCCCAGACCCTGACCGCCAAATATTTGCGTGGTGAGCTTTCTTTGGACAAGCCCGAAGAGCGGCGGGTGCCCACGGACTGGATCAAGATGAAAGGTGTTAAGACTAATAACCTCAAGAATCTTGATGTGGATATTCCGCTGGGCGTACTCTGCTGTTTTACCGGAGTTTCCGGTTCGGGTAAAAGCTCGCTGGTGGTGGACTCCATGTACAAGCACATAGCATTGTCTCGTGGGGTGAAGGTGGACCAGCCCGGACGCATCTCCGGTATTGACGGCATTGAGAAGATTGAAAAAGTCATCTCCATTGACCAGTCGCCCATCGGCAGGACTCCGCGTTCCAACCCGGCTACCTATACCAAAATTTTCGATGAAATCCGAAAAATCTTCTGCGCAACCAAGGAAGCTAAAAAACGAGGCTACAAGCCCGGACGTTTCAGTTTTAACGTACGTGGAGGTCGCTGTGAAGCCTGTCGCGGAGACGGACAGATCAGGGTGGAGATGCACTTTCTGCCCGATGTTTATGTTACCTGTGATGTCTGCAAGGGCAAACGGTATAACAGTCAGACTTTGGAAGTTGATTACAAGGGTAAGAATATCGCGGAAGTGCTGGATATGACCGTGCGCCAGTCCAAGGCCTTTTTCGAGAATCACCCTACGCTCAAACGCAGACTGGAAGTACTGGAACAGGTCGGCCTTGAATATGTGCAACTGGGCCAGCCGGCCACTACCCTTTCCGGCGGAGAAGCACAGCGCATCAAGATTTCCCGTGAACTCGGCAAACGCAGCCTGCCCGGTACCCTGTACATCCTTGATGAGCCGACAACCGGTCTGCATATGCACGAGGTGGGTAAACTGATCAAGGTTCTGCAACAGCTGGTGGAAAAGGGAGCCACGGTCGTCGTCATCGAGCATAATACCGATGTGATCCGTGCTTCTGATTATGTTTTTGACTTGGGGCCCGGTGGCGGGGAGTCCGGCGGGCAAATTGTGGCACAGGGAACACCTGAAGAAATTATTGCCAATCCGGATTCGGTTACCGGAGAGTTTCTCATTTAACAACAAGGCCGTACAGAGTTAAACTCGTACGGCCTTGTTATTTTATTCATCCATTTCAATGAATTCTATGTCGATATGGGTCAGGAAATGCCTGATTTCGGCAGTATAGTCCGGGACATCGGACATATCTTCATCCACAGCCTTGTCTTCAATAAGGGTTCCGAGACGGGTCAATTCATCAAGACCGTAAGAAGATCCGGTCCCTTTCAGGCGATGGCCCAGCAGTCTGATGATTTCAAAATTTTCCTGGGTAACAGCCTCTTCAAGTTCAACAAGCTCTTTTTGTCTGATTTCCAGATAGCGGCCCATTATGGCTTCAAGGTCTTCATCTACCTGCACTAGAATTCGTTCACTCATACTTCTCTCCCGGACGAAATTATTCAGTTACAAAGGGAATTGTTGAATTTTGAGTAATATTACTTCTTCTCAGAATCTTTTTCCACTTCTTTTAATTCTTTTTGTCTGTCTTTTTCAAATCTGGAGTCGAGAAAGCTTCTGGTCTCGGGAAGTTGAAGTTTAAATTGGCTGTATGTCCCTACTTTGGCAGCCATATTTTTGAATATGCAATTGAGTACATGACCACCGCTGGTGCGCTCTTTGTTTATAAAATGCCAGTGAAATCCCGGAACCCCGATTCCTTTGACGTAGGAAGGACTTTTTATGCCGATCATGGTTCCTTCAATTTCTTTAAATCCAAAAATACTCTGATTTTTGACCACTTCTTTCAACGGCGGGTATGGTTTTTCCTGGGCCGGAACACTGCGGGTGCGCATTTTACGGAACTTGCCGTCAATACGGATTACATAAAAAATATTTTCAGAACCAAGGGCATTTGAAATTTTGCTGTTCAACTCTTCCAGAGATTTTACGGAATCAAGCTTGATTATTTTATCTGTTTTGAACAACGCCGCAGCAGCAAATGGAGTGCGTTCGTTATCGTCCATTTTTATGGCCTCACCTCGGGCATCGACCTTGTAAACAACTCCGTCGAGGAAAACCATTTCTCCATCCAGCCGGTTAAATGTCCCCAACCCGGTATCGCCGTGTTCTTTTAAATCGGCAATGGTCAGTTCTCCATCATAATTGCCTGCAAGCAGGGAATCAATGATCGAGTATTGATAGATAGTGTTGCCTGCTGCGGAGAGGCCGGGCAAACAGAAAATAAAAATGGCGAACAGAATAAGAGCGGAAGAGAGCTTATTAGTGAATTTCATTATATTCTTGCAGATTATGGCCGTTTAGAGGGGCTAAAACATCTTTTTTTCAAGCCTTTTGATCCAGACATCCCCGGTGTAGGTGGAAAAAAGCAGCTTTCTGCCCACGTTTCCGCCCACGTCCATGGTAAGAGGCTTGAGCCCTTTTGCTTTCAGGTTTTCCATGGCGGCATCAATATTTCTGTTGCCGATCCCCAGTGCGCATGACGGTCTTACCTGAGAATAAGTCAAGCCGGTTGCTCCACCGAACAGTTTGACTTCAAGCTCGTTCTTTCTGACCCCCAGACGCCTCATACTCTTTAGCAAATGGTCTACTGCTGTGTCCACATATCTGCAAATCTGGAGTGACGGCTCGTTTACATCTTTTATTTCTGAACGGGAAGGCAGGAAAGCATGGCAGATAACCCCTTGCCTTGTACGGGGGGAGAACATGGATATGGCCACGCAAGAGCCAAGCACAGTAGAAACTATGGTCGGTTTTACGCCGATATATGCGTCACCGGTATGCAGAAACACACGGCGTATATCAGATTCACTTTGCGGCATTTTGTTCATTTAATTTACAGATTAGATGTGTCTAAGAATGTTGTGATAATATATCACTATCGCGCCCATGCCCAGTCTTATTGTTGCGGTTTGCTTTGATATTCCTAAAAAAATAATACAAGGCCGGGAGGCGTGTTAAATTTTAATTACTGCGGATCATCCGGAGTACTTCTTCAAATTCTTCCAACGGAGCAGCCCCGGTGACTATGACCCCGTTGACCAGAAAAACCGGAGAGGCGGTCAAACCCAGTTTGCGGGCTTCCTTGCGGTCTCCCTCAATTCGCGCTTTGACCTGCGGAGAATTCAGGGTGCGGTGCAATTGTGCCATATCCGCTCCACATTTTTCTGCCAACTCATTAAGTTTTTTTGTACCGTTTTTTTTGATCGCCAGCCTGTTTTTCAGCAGCAACTGATTCAGTTTCTTGGCCTTGGCCTGATCCTGAATAGCTAGAGCTTCATAATAACGGGCCGCAGGAAGGGACATTTTATGCAGACCGAGCGGATTGTGACGAAAACGGTAGTTGATGTTCGGATGTTTCTTCAGCAGCTGATGAATAACTTTATCAGCCTTGGCACTGCTTGCACTCTGGAAGTCGGAGAAAACAATAATGTTGATTTTTCCGTTAGAGGAGCCCCATACCGGGCGGTCCGGGTGCAATGCCGCTTTTTTCGGGTTCTGAAGCTGCTTGAGTCTGCCGGCCCTTATTCGGGACTTGTTCTTTTTTTCAAGCCCGATCTGTAACATGTCGTATAGTTCTTCTTCATGTCCTTTCAGAGCATCAAAAATCATATCCGGGTTGTTTTTAAGAACCCGGCGAATTTCTTCTTTGGAAGTATTCCGGGACTCTTCAGCTTGGCAGGTTTGCCCGTTGATTATGATTACGGATGTGAGAAAGAAGGTCAGAGCAAGGCGCAGCATATATAATCTCTCAGGATATTTTTTCCGCAGCGGTAAGGGCGGAGCTGTAGATATTAAACATTGTTCCGAATCCGGAGATTTCAAACACTTCGCTGATCATTCCGGTAATATTAGCGAAAGCAATAGTTCCATCTGTTGCCTTCAGTTTTTTGGCACAAAAAAGTATGGCTCTGAGTCCGGCACTGGAAATGTATTCCAGATCTCCGAGATCAAATACAATTTTCGTCTCTCCAGCCTCAATTTGTTTGCACATTTCGTTTTCAAGGTCTGTAGACGTAAGAGCATCAAGGCGTCCTTTGATACCAAGTATTAAAACATTTCCAATTTTCTTGCTGCTTATTTCCATGATGAATCCTTGAGATATATAAATGTTGTGCGCTTAGCGGTATGATTATTAAAGAATAAACTTCATCCATTTAGAGCCGTTTGTAAAGGGGGGGCCTATCGAGTCCGTAGTAGATGAAACGTTCAACGGAAGATTGCCCAGATATCGTCATGCAAGAAATAAACATCAATGTTCATAGCTGGTTGCCAGACAAACAATACGTAGCATGATTGAACTGAATAGACATTAACAGAACAAAATAAAAGTGATATGCTTATAGTATTAAAAATTTCATCTTAAAGATTCATATTGCGGAGGAATTATGCCCGACCAAACAACCGGACCGCAAAAAATCGGCATTGTAACCGGACTTACCGGTGAAGCATTTGCCGAATCAGCTTCAGGAGCAAGACCCCTTGCTCCCGGATCTCCTATTTATGAAGGTGAGGAGCTGGTTACTGCTGCGGACGGCAATGTTGAGATCAGGCTTCTTGACGACACCTTGCTCTCTCAGGGTGCAAATTCGCGCATCGCATTAGACGATTATATTTATGATGACTCCTCAGGAGTCGGCGACTTTCTGGCTAACATTACTCAGGGAACTTTCCGCATGGTCACCGGTAAAATAGCGGAGCAGAATCCTGACCGGTTCAAGGTCGGAACCCCGCTGGCAACCATCGGTATCCGTGGTACTATTATTCTCAGCGAAGTAGGTCCTGACGGCGAGAAGCACGGTGTTGAAGAAATCCATGCCGGAAAGGCTATGCTTTTGCAAAGTAAAGTAACCGGAGCGATGCGCCAGCTTTTTTCCGGGCAGATAGTCGATGTCAGCGGCTCAGGTCTGCTCAGCTCCGTTCGCCCTCTCTCTGCACGGGAACTTCAGAATTTCCGTAAAGTTGCCCCCGCAAATATCAGACAGGAACAGGATATCCGTGAACCGCAGGATGATAAGCAACAGGATGATCAGATTAATGAACAAATTGATGAGCAGCAGGAAGAGCTTTCAGGTGATGTGAGTCCTGGGGGCGGTACTCCCAGTGAAGACCCCGGAGTGGATGGTGGTGTGCTGCATGCCAATAAAGGTGTTTTTGAACATGAAGAAAAAGGTCTGGCAGACCAAAAAAGATTTGAGCCTGAAAAAATAGGCGAAAAGCCTGAACCGAATGATAAGCCTGATACTGGAGAAGATAAGAAGCCCGAAAAACAAAATGGCGAGAGAGAGGGAGAGTTATTAGAAAAGGCTGACAGCACAAAAGGTGAGACCGGAGAAGGGCCTAAAGAGGCAAAACCGACGGTTGAGCCTGTGCTTGATGAAACTGGTGAACCTGAAAGCACTACCGATTCTGACAGCCCCAGTGAACCTGAAAGCGATCCGCACAACATAACAGGAAGCGGGCTTATAGAGGGCACATTAGAAGCTGATACCATTACCGGAAGCAGTTCCAGTGATACCATCCGGGGATTTGCCGGCAACGATACCCTTTACGGTAAAGATGGTAACGATACTTTGCAGGGAGCTGAAGGTTCAGATACCCTTCTCGGTGGAGTTGGCAATGATGACCTTGACGGAGGGACCGGGCTTTCCACTGAAGTAGATTTCGTTTCTTACGCAGAGGCAACAGGCAGTGTGACCGCAAGCCTGCAATCCGGCTCATCCAGCGGTGCGGACGGAAGCGATACCCTCAGCAATTTTGAAGGAATTATCGGTTCCGTCCATGATGATACTCTTGACGGTGACAGTGCAAACAACACCCTGCGCGGCAATAGCGGCAAAGACACCCTTACCGGCGGAGAAGGCGATGATCATCTTGACGGAGGGGCGGGGATTGATTTTGTTTCCTATGCCGGGGCCGGAGCAAGTGTGAGCGTAGATTTACTGAACGGGACCACCAGCGGTGCTCACGGGCAGGATACTATTGAGAATATTGAAGGAATAACTGGCTCCACTCACGACGATACTCTTGATGGCGATAACGCGGATAACACAATTTACGGTAATGACGGGGTTGATACAATACATGGCGGCGGCGGGGCAGATACTCTCGTCGGTGGGGCAGGAAATGACAGTCTTTACGGTGACGGCGGGATAGATACGGTCTCATATGCAGGAGCCAGCGGTGGTGTAACCGTGGATCTTTCGCTTAATACCGCTACCGGAGCTGACGGTAATGACACCCTCAGCTCTATTGAAAATGTTATCGGTTCTTCTCATGCCGATAATATTACCGGCGATTCCGGCGGTAATATTTTTGTAGATACTGATAGTGCAGATGATGCTTATAATGGCGGTCTGGGAACTGATACAGTGGATTATTCGGGTAGAGGAAGCGCCGTCCAAGCTCTTTTTGACCAGAATAAGGTTAGTTATGGCATGATGCAGTTTGACACTATTACTTCAATTGAAATCGTCATAGGTACCCAGTATGATGACAGTTTCCAGATCGGAGACAGCAATGCCACCATGCATGCCGGGGAAGGGACCGACCATATGCATTGTGCAAGCCTTTCTGCAAGTGTCTCAATTAATAACAGTAACGGCACTGCAACCAGCGGTTCCTATACATACGCTTTCAGCGGGATAGAGACGTTTTTCGGCACCGGTATTCCTGCTGGCGGAGATGTTTTTATAGGAAATACATCCGGCTCAGAGACTGTTGATCTGGGTGAAGGTTCCGATACATTTACATTATATAATAATGCCGCAACGACCATAGAATACGGGTCGCTATATACGAACGCAGATACCATAAATAATTTTAACAGCGGCGAAGATAAGTTCCTGTTTACAGACATGATGACTTTCGACAATACCGCCGGATTCAAGGCTGACGGGACTGTTTCCGGATCGACATCCGCGTACTTTATCTATGAAAGTAACAAACTGTACTACGATGCCGATGGTGACGGTTCAGGAGATTCTCCGGTTCTCATTGCCGATGTTAATGGTGATGCTGTCCAGCAGAGTGACATCACTTTCAGCTGGTAAGTCGGCCATTACTAAAAATTCATCCATGCCGGAACCAAACGTCCGGCTTCGGAAAGTTCTTTTTCCAATTCCTCCACATTCGGCTCCACCATTTTGACCAGCCGCCAGTATTTTGCGGAATGGTTGAGGTGCACTGTATGGCAGAGTTCATGGATCAAAACGTAGCGCATCAGGCGGTAAGGAAGGAACATGAGTTTCATGTTCAGATTGATGTTGCCCTTGGCGGAACAGCTTCCCCAGCGTTTGCGCTGAGCGCGGATGAATGCTTTGCTGAAGGGCAGATTTAGTTCTGTTGAAATTTTTTTAAGCTCAGGGACAAGGAATTTCCGTGCCTCGCTGCGTACAAAACGGGTCAGCAATTTAAGCTCTTCTTCCGGGGACCAACCGGAGCCGCTTAAGAGCAACTTGTCTACATTGCGGCGCATGCGCAGGACCGGCTTACGATTTTCAACTCGCCTGATGGTATAAATATTTCCGCTGGCGACAAAGCATATTTCATCGGGCAGGACTAGCTGCGGCTGACTCAGGGACAGTCCCTTCTGTTCCAGTTTGCGGATGTTGTGTTCAATCCATTCACGCCGTTTTTCAAGAAAGTAAGGCACATCACGACGATTAGTGCCTTTGGGCAGCACCACTTCAATCCCTTTATCAGGAATGAGTTTGATGATTACGTTTTTGGCCCTAGGGCTGACCCGAACAGTGTACGGGGGAGGAAAATCTGCCATTTATTGCCTGCTAAATTTTACTTGTTTTATAAAAGGTGCGGGATTACTTTTGCCATCCCTGCTTATACTTTCGTTTATTTCAATCTCACCATTTTAAGTTATCATTTTAAGGATTAGGGCGTGCCTACAAAAAACTTCACTTCCCGTAAGATGTATATATTTCTGCTTGTGCTGACCATCGCCACAACCGTTGGTTTTCAGGGCTGGCGGACCCTGCTCAACAACTTTGCTGTCGAAGTCGCCGGGTTGGACGGCGGGCAGTTCGGTATGCTCGGTTCCATTCGGGAAATCCCGGGCTTTCTGGCTCTGCTTGTAATCTACGTGCTCATGTTCATCAAGGAGCACCGTCTGGCCGCACTTTCGGTGATTGTCATGGGATTTGGTATCTGCATGACCGGATTCATGCCGTCTTTTGCCGGATTAGCCTTTACTACTTTGGTCATGTCCTTCGGCTTCCACTACTACGAAACTTTGAATCAATCCCTGACCTTACAATATTTTGGTTACTCCGAAGCCCCGCTGGTCATGGGCCGACTGCGCAGTCTTGCCGCGGCTACCAATATCTGCGTGGGCATTGTGGTCATCTCCATTTCAGGATTCATGGGCTATAAGGAAATATTTCTGGGAGCGGGCATAGTCGCGATTCTGGCCGGACTCTACTGCCTGACCCGTGATCCTTCATCAACGGACCTGCCTCCGCAGCATAAAAAGATGATCTTCCGCTCCAAGTACTGGCTCTTTTACGCCTTAACCTTTATTGCCGGGGCGCGCAGGCAGATTTTCGTGGCTTTTGCAGTCTTCCTGCTGGTTAAAAAATTCGGCTTTTCATTGCAACACATTGCCATTCTTTTTGTGGTCAACAACATAATCAACTATTTCGTGAACCCAATCATTGCCAAGTCGGTCAACAAGTTTGGTGAACGCAAGGTACTTACTCTTGAATACGCCAGCCTTGCCGTGATTTTCACCGCTTATGCCTACACAGACAGCCCCCTTGTGGGCGCGCTGCTCTACATTCTGGACAATATCTTTTTCAACTTCACCATAGCCATCAAAACTTTTTTCCAAAAAATAGCGGATAAGCCGGACATTGCACCGAGCATGGCGGTAAGCTTTACCATCAACCATATTGCAGCGGTTTTTATCCCCGCGCTGGGCGGCATTGCATGGATGCAGGATTACCGCATAGTTTTCCTCGGAGCTGCCGCCATGTCGCTTGTTTCTTTGGTTTTGAGCCAATTTGTGGATCGCGAATTGCGTTTGAAAGGGCAGGTCGGGTAAATAAAATTAGAGCACAACTTAATAATTCTTAAGTTTTAGTTTTTAAGAATTGGTATATTCCTTTTGATAAGTGATTGCCTGCGTGTAACCATACATAATCTGCTGTTTCGATAATTTTAAAGGGAGTTTGGTTTTGCCTATTAAATTTACAAATATAGTCCTCGCCCTGTTCATAATCTGCTGCGCAAGCAGTGCCGCAGCCGGAGAACGTTCCATTTTTGAACCCGTATCCATACGGACTACGGGTAAATTTATTTCCGATGCCGACTACAAAGACAGTGACGGTTCCTCAAGTGTTGCCGGGGGGCAGGTTCGTTTGAATGCCGGGGGATTTTCACTCAGCTATGAAGGACAGCACTACTCTTGGGATAATGTGGATCAGCTCAGTTTCGGTAACGGGCAGGATGATCCTTGGAATACTTTGCATCGTTTAAGTGTCGGTTACAGCCATAATGGACGTATTACCCAAAAAGTGTTTTACGGGGTTGGAATTACCGGGACTTCCGCTTTTGAAGAACAGATGCAAGATTCTTTTGGTGGAGCCTTGCGTGGGCATATCGGTTATTTCTTCAATGAAAATTTGAAGGCTTTAGTCGGTCTGCGTGCCTTTGCCAACAGCATCCGCGTATCCGCCATGCCTTATTTCGGCATTAACTACACCGACTTTGCTGCTGACGGCTCCGGGTATTTCGTGAATCTCGGCATGCCTTCCACTGAGCTAGGATATTCTTTTGATGATGTTTCCACCATACGCACAGCCTTCAACTTTGACGGCAAGACCTACCGCCTCAAAGACGACAGTGCAGTTTCTGATGCCGGATATGTGCAGATGAGCAGCATGAAATTGGGAGTCTATTACGATTACAAGCCGACCAAGAATTGCTCTATCTCCATCGGCCCGGAATACGTATTTGCTCGCGAAACCAAGTTTTTTGACAAGAGCGGGGACAAGTACGGTTCAGAAGATCAGGAATCCGCTTTCGGAGCGTTTTTTAATTTAAAGTATAAGTTTTAATTTTTACAGATCATCAAATACAAAAATCCCCCTGAAATATCATTTCAGGGGGATTTTTGTATTCTATTTAAAAGGCGCGATAGCTTTCTTGAAACCTTCGCGTGATCTTTCGATTACTTCGGTACCTACGCAGAAGGCGAGGCGGAAGTAGCCGGGGCAACCGAAACCTGTTCCGGGCACGGCGAGGATTTTTTCTTCCTGCAGCGCGGCGCAGAATTTTACATCATCACCGCCCGGTGCTTCGGGGAAGAAGTAAAAGGCACCTTTGGGCATGGTGTAGGAGTAGCCTGCTTCTTTAAGCACGGAATCCATGGCATTGCGGCGTTCGAGGTAGATGTTCTTGTCCACCTGTGAACCGAGGGCTTTTTCGAGCAGTTTCTGGCCCACTGCGGGAGCATTTACAAAACCGAGGATACGGTTGGTGAGCACCAGTCCGGCCATGAGTTTTTCTTTGCCGGGCATTTCAGGATTGAGCAGACCGTAACCCACACGCTCTCCGGCAAGGGAAAGGTTTTTGGAAAAAGAGCTGACCACTACGCTGTATGGGTAGAGCGGCAGGATGGAAGGCACTTCCACATCGTCAAAAGCGAGAAACCTGTACGGCTCATCTGCAACGAGGAAGATGGGACGCTCGCGGCCTTCGTTGGCTTTTTTGAGGATCGCGGCCAGCCCTTCAAGTTCCGCCTTGGTGTAGACAGCCCCGGTGGGGTTGTTGGGGGAGTTGATGAGCAGCACGCGGGTCTTTTCGTTGATGGCTGCTTCAATGACGTCGAGGTCCAGCTCGAAGGTCAGCGGTTTGGAGGGTACGGTAACCAGTTCGCCGCCGGAGTTCTGGGCATAAAAACCGTATTCCACGAAAAAAGGTGCGGGGCAGAGAATCTGGTCGCCCGGTTCGAGGATGGCCCGGTAAAGAGCGTTGATGGCTCCGGCCGCGCCGCAGGTGATGATCAGGTCGGAGCCTGCCACTTTTACACCCTGCTCTGCGGAAACAGTCTCTGCCAGTTTTTCGCGTACAGTGGGGTAGCCGAAGTTGGGCATGTATCCGAAGGCGAACGGTTTGTCCGCTGTTTCGGAAAGTTCCTTGAGTCCTTGAGCTACTGCTGCGGGAGCCGGAACATCCGGGTTGCCCAGTGAAAAATCGCAGACTGCGTCTTCACCGTATTTTTTCTTCAGTTCCATGCCTGTTTCGAACATCTTACGAATCCAGGATGAACGTTCAATGTATCCTTCCACTTGAGTTGAAAGAAGCTTCATTCTAATTCTCCGTTATCTATCTGCGGTTTTTATTGTAATTCCCGCTACGGCCCTTGTTTTGCCCCTTGTTCTGTGAGGAGCCGCCTTTCGGCTTACCACGGTAGTTTTTCTTACGGGGGCGGGAGTTTCTTTGCGGTCTGGGCTTGGGTGCCGGGGGCTGCTCTGCACGGGCGTGCAGGGATTTCTGGTACAATTCGTCCAGAAGCATACCTACGAGGATGCACTGTTCGTCATCCTGCGCCAGCTGGCGGACCAGATCTTTATAGCGGGTGATACGTTCTCTTTCAAGTATTGTCCGTGAACGGAACTGGCCTTCAAGTATGGTGGTCAATCTTTCATTGATTGTTTCCAGTACCTGTTTGTCGTCGGGCAGTTCTCGGACTTCAAATATGATATTGTAGGCTGTGGCAATGCGTTGCAGTTCGATTTTCTGGATCACGTCCACGAGGGATATTGCCACCCCGGAAGAACCTGCGCGTCCGGTGCGTCCGGCGCGGTGAATATATGATTCCTTATCTTCCGGCGGTTCATACATGACCACGTGGGAGAGGTCCGGCACATCAATGCCGCGTGCGGCAATATCCGTGGCCACAAGGAAACGCACTTCCCCGGAGCGGAGCTGGGCCAGCACCCGTTCGCGTTTGGACTGCGAAAGATCCGAGGTCAGGTCTGCGGCATTGAAACCGAAGTTGTTGAGCACAGCGGCTACGAATTCCACGTTGGCCTTGGTATTACAGAAAATGATTGCCGAAGTGGGGTTCTCCATTTCAAGGATGCGCATGAGATGGCGTTCTTTACCCATGGAGGGCACTTCGTAATAGGCGTGGTCGATCTCGGTAACATGTACCTGCTTGCTGCTCAGGCTGAGCATCTGCGGCTTGTACATGAATTCTTTGGAAAGGCGGATTACGTGCTCGGGAAAAGTTGCCGAGAACATGTAGGTGGAAATAGGTCTGCGGGGCAGATAGGATTTCACTTCGCGCATGTCGGGATAAAAACCGATGGAAAGCATGCGGTCCGCTTCATCGAAAATCAGGGTTTCGAGATCTTCAAGGTCAAAGGTGCGCCGCAGCAGATGGTCGAGAATCCTGCCCGGAGTACCTACAACCATGTGTGCGCCTTTTTCCAGTTCTTCACGCTGGTGTCCGTAGCCGACACCGCCGTAAACGGAAAGGACCCGCAGGCCGGAGCCTTCAAAAATTCTTTCGGCTTCCCGTTCAACCTGTCGCGCCAGTTCGCGGGTGGGAACGAGGATCAGGGCCTGAGTGTAATTGATATTGGGATCTAGTTTTTCCAGCAGGGGCAGGACAAAAGCACCGGTTTTACCGCTGCCGGTTTTGGCCTGAACCATGAGGTCTTGATTGGAAAGCTGATAAGGGAGAGATTTGGACTGGACCGGGGTCAGTTTGTCCCAGCCCGCTTTATCGAGGGCGTTCAGTATGGATGGGGGGAGTTGTTCTTTGGTGATTTCCGGGAGAGCCTCTTCTGGCTCGACTACTTTATCCGGTTCATCATGAACGCTTTCATTCTGCATTTTCTGTGCAGCTTGGTCATCTTTTGAATTGGTCATAAATGTTTTTCCTATTAAAACTTGAAATATCCGCCAAACACTACGCTATAAGTATTGGATTTTGCAAAGGGTATTTTGGCATGTAATGGCAGGTATTGATAAAACAAATGAGAAGTTCTTTGTATGATTGAGTTTAACTATTTGATCTTAAACTTAAATTGCATGTAATTCTGGATCACTCAAACTTTTTTGACCGGGTGTTGCAATGATAGAAAAGATGATGTCCAGACAGGTATATTTCATTCTCAGATGTCTTCTTGCTGCCGTGTTTCTATACGCGGGAGTAGGGAAACTTCTGGATGTACAGGGGTTTGCTACGGTCATCAGCGGTTATGGATTGTTGCCCGGACAATTGAATTATGTTGCAGCGGTTGTGCTGCCTCTGGCTGAGATTCTCATTGCTGTAGGATTGCTTTGGGATGTGAAAGGTTCCCTTTCGTCATATTCAGTATTGTTGCTCGTGTTCATGGCTGTGCTTGCCCATGGCATCAACATGGGCCTTGATGTTGATTGCGGTTGTTTTGCTCCTGATGATCCGGAAGGGGAAGCCTATCATTCCCTGCGTGAAGCCCTGCTGCGTGATGCGTTTTTACTTGTCGGTTGTGGGTATCTGTATTTTCTGCGCCGGGTGAAGGGGTATCGTACCCGACCTGTTCCAATACTTGCTACTCGTTAGAAATCAATTTGAAATTTGGAGGATGATGAAATGAAGATGTTTAAGAATATTTCTGTAATTGCGGCCCTGTGCGCGCTGATGTTCGCTATGACCGGATGTCTTGGTTCTGACAAATTTGCTCAGGAAGTGGAAAAGGAAAAAGGCGCGGTCAAGCTGCTTAAGGAAGTACAGCGCGGCGGTTACGATATTATCACCACCCCTGAGCTGAAAGCATTGCAGGATAAGAAAGAAGATATGGTCATCATCGATACCATGCCGTACGAAGCCAGCTACAAAAAAGAGCACGTTCCCGGTGCTAAGCAGTTCCTCTTCCCCATTCCCGATATGGCCCAGTGGGACGTGAAGGAAACTGACGGTAAAACCAAAGAGCAGTACATTGAAATGCTCGGACCCGATAAAGACAAGCTCATCGTTATCTATTGCGGTTTCGTAAAATGCACCCGCAGTCACAACGGCGCAGCATGGGCCAAGAAGCTCGGCTACACCAACGTAAAAAGATACCCCGGCGGCATCTTTGCATGGAAGGGTGCCAAGTACCCCGTCGGTTCCGTTAAATAAAAAAATTCATATACACTCTCAGGACCGTTTGGTCCTCTCTCCCCGCCCCGGTGCATTGTGCGCCGGGGTTTTTTTATCCCTCAATCCCCACCAGAATCCCGTCCGGCTGCCGTCCGTTGCGCAGGAGCATTTCTCCGGCGGCCTGGCAGGCTGTTTCAAGGTCTACCCCTGATGAAAGGTGGCAGGCTTCCATTAGCTCGTTTATGGCTTCTCCTTCGCGGGTGTAGGAGCTTAGTATTTCCCGGCTGAACATGAATATGCGCTCACCTTTCTTAATTGTGTAACTGGAGCAGGGGGGGACTCCCATTCCGAGGCTTCCCAGATTGCCGCTTTGCCTTTCGATGAGAAGTGGAGGGTGTTCCCGGCGCAGTATGATTACCGGAAGTGCTCCTGCATTGACTACGGTCAGCATTTCATCTTCACGGTCCAGATGGGCGTAGCTCGCTGAAAAATCATTGCTGCTGTGATTGTTAAGCCCTGTTCCTACATTTCGAAGGGTTTCGGAAGGGCTGAACAATGGCCCGCTGTTTTCCGCCAGAAGTTGTTTTATTATTGCAGGTAGTTGCTCGTTATAGGGGGTAGAAGTGTTCAGTAGCAGATGGCCTTCGTTCTTCTCTCCCAGAATCACGCTTTCATGTATGAAAAATCCCGAATTTTGGGGGTGGTCCGGGAAGATGGCTCTTGATCCCTTCTGGGGAAAGTCGACTTCAGTTGTTGCCGGATCGTCCTGAGCATTGCATTGCCCACTTATTTGTCTGTAGCAGGCTGCGAGTTTCAGGTGCAGCCTGATGCGTTGGATTACGTCCTTGTAGGCAAAGGGTTTGACTATGAAATCTGCGGCCCCGGCATCAAAGCCTTTGGATGTGTTGCTGTCGTCATCAAGGGCGCTGAGAAAAATGATAGGTATTTCAGATGTTTCCGGGGAGAGGCGCAGTACTGACGCACATTCGAATCCGTTCTCTTCGGGCATCATTATGTCCAGCAGGATAAGGTCCGGGTGTTTCTGTTCTGCAAGTTCTCTTGCGCTGCGTCCGTTGGCAGCAGTAAGGATGTTGTAACCCTGTTGCTTTAGTACCAGTTCAAGAAATTCAAGGTTAAACGGCTCGTCATCCACTATGAGAATGGTCGGTATGTTCTTTGGAGAGACAGGCATTTTACAGAATCCTTTGCGTGTCTACAGGTTGGCTGGGTGTTCTGTTTTTGTAAAACAGTTCAAAACAGAAAAAAAGTCTTCATGTTTAAAAATATTATGTACATTATTCGAAATTTATCGTTGCTAAGAAAGTTGCTGTTGCGTTAGATTGTTACATCATTTTAATCTACAACATTTATCAGCAGGAGTTGATGACATGCTTATTGGTATCCCTAAAGAGATTAAAACCATGGAGAACAGGGTCTCAATGACCCCCGGCGCGGTTGAAACCCTCGTCCGTCGCGGCCATGCGGTTGTGGTTGAGAAAGGGGCCGGACTCGGTTCCGGTCTTTCCGATGAGGAATACATTTCCTCCGGTGCCAAGATTGGGTCTGTGGAAGACGCCTGGGCCGCAGAAATGGTTATCAAGGTCAAGGAACCAATTGCTTCCGAATATCAATATCTTCGTAAGGATCTCCTGCTGTTTACCTATTTGCACCTTGCTGCGGATGAGCCGCTGACCAAAGTCCTGCTTGAGTCCGGGACCATCGGTGTTGCTTATGAAACTGTCCAGCTTCCCGACGGTTCTCTGCCCCTGCTTACTCCCATGAGTGAGGTTGCCGGACGTATGGCCGCACAGGAAGGAGCATTGCATCTTGAGAAAACCAAGGGCGGACGCGGTATTCTCGTGGGCGGTGTTCCGGGCGTTGCACCTGCAAAGGTCATGGTTATCGGCGGTGGTGTGGTCGGTACCAACGCTGCCAAGATTGCCGCAGGCATGGGCGCGAAAGTTACTATTTTCGACGTCAACCACGCCCGTCTCCAGTATTTGGATGATATTTTTAACGGCCGTGTGACCACTATGACTTCCACTGAGCCTAATATCCGCGCAGCAGTTGCCGAGGCCGACCTGATCATCGGCGCGGTACTTATTCCCGGTGCCAAGGCTCCCAATCTGGTCACTCGCGGCATGCTTTCCACTATGAAGGAAGGTGCCGTAATTGTCGATGTTGCTGTTGATCAGGGCGGCTGTGTTGAGACTATCAAGCCTACCACCCACACCGATCCCACTTATGTTGTGGACGGGGTTGTGCATTACGGTGTTGCAAATATGCCCGGAGCGGTCCCCCGTACTTCCACTTTTGCCCTTGTGAACCAGACCCTGCCTTATGCTCTTCAGCTTGCTGATAAAGGTCTTGATGCTCTGCGTGAGAATCATTCCCTCAAGCTCGGCTTGAACACCATGAATGGCAAACTGACCTATGCGGCAGTTGGTGAAGCGTTCGGCCTTGATGCTGTAACTCCCGATGAGGCTCTTGCATAATCTGATTATTGTTGACAGAAAAAGTCTGTTTTTAAGGGGTGGAGGCAAAAGCTTTCACCCCTTTTGTTGTGTGATTTATAAGTTATAGGGGAACGTGAATTTATAGGTGAAAAGTAGTGTTATTTGAGTTATTGTGTATTGGATTTTTTAGTTGCCTCAAGGAGTCAATATGTCTGATATGCAACGTAAATTCTTAGAAAATATTGCAGTGGCTGCTGTTTACTGGCTGGTTTCCCATCTGAACTGGCTTATTTTCAGTAGTGTCGGAGTTCTGCCCATGCCCATTTGGCCTGCAGCTGCTGTCGCAATTACAGCTGCTCTTTACCGGGGCTGGAGTATTGCTCCCGGTCTTGCGCTGGGAACAATTCTGGCTAACCATTTTTCCTTGGGCGCCCCTTGGGGATTCGCCTTTTGTATTGCGGTCATGAATACTCTTGCTCCTGTTCTTGGAGCCTTGCTGATCAAAAAGAATAACGGGGGCGATCTTCATTTCAGGAGTGTCGGCAACATGGGCTTTGCAATAGTGGTTGGAGTTCTTTTGGTTCCGCTGTTGACAGCTCTGGGAGGCATCGGAAGTAAATTCATGCTGGGCATGCTCCCGGAAAGCAAGGTAGTGATTTCGATTATGCGTTGGGCCATGGCCCATGCGCTGGGAACTGTTATTTTTGCGGTCCCTTATTTTGCGTGGCAGGAAAGCAGGGTGAATCATGGTAATTAAAAACAGTCCCGGCAGGTCCATGCTGCTGGTTTACATCTTGTTTTCAGCTTTTTTATGGGTCGGAGATTCCATATTTGATTTTTTATGGTTCAATGCAGATTCTCAGGACTTGGGCTATCTTCTATTTCCATATAACAACCCCCATGAAATATATCTTCGTTGTCTAATGGTCAGCGCCGTTCTTTTGAGCGGGGCTGTTGCTTCATTTCTCTTCGGGCGGGCTTACCGTTCAGAAGAAGCGGCACGTGAGAGTGAGGAAAAGCTCAAAACTATTTTTAATTCCATTGGGGATGCTATTATCGCCACTGATGCTACGGGCGTAGTTACCCGTATGAATCCGGTTGCCGAGCGACTCACTGGCTGGTCTGTGGATGATGCCGTGGGGTGTCCGCTTTCGGAAGTGTTTAAAATAATTAATGCCGTTACCAATCATCCTTGCGTTAATCCGGTGGAAAAGGTCTTGAAGTCAAAGGGTGTGGTTGGGCTTGCAAATCATACTTCGCTTCTCTCTCGGTCCGGGGAGGAGTTTCAGATTGCTGATTCAGCAGCCCCGGTGTTTAATCAGCAGGGTGATATTTCAGGGACAGTGCTTGTTTTCCGGGATGTTTCCGAAGATTACCGTCAGCGTGAGGAGTTGCGGCGGCTGCGCAATTATCTGTCCAACATTATTGATTCCATGCCATCCATTCTGGTTGGTGTGGACGCAGAGGGGCATGTTACCCAGTGGAACATGACTGCGGAGAAGGTGACCGGTATTTCGTCTGTTGATGCGCAGGGAAAATCACTCGTTTCGGTCTTTCCGCGAATGGCTTCGGAAATGGATAAGGTCAAAGAGAGTATTCGTTCGCGCCAACCCCGCAGTGAGGAGCGCAAGACCCGGCAGGGCGAAAGCGGTGTCTGTTATGAAGACGTGACTATTTATCCGCTTATTGCCAACGGAGTTGAAGGTGCGGTTATCCAGATTGACGATGTTACCGAACGTTGCAATATGGAGCAGATGATGATTCAGACCGAGAAGATGATGTCAGTTGGCGGGTTGGCCGCCGGCATGGCCCATGAGATCAACAATCCCCTTGCAGCTATTGCCGGCAATTCTCAGAATATACTCAACCGTATCTATAAGGATTTGGAAAAAAACCGCAAAACAGCCAGTGAATGTAATGTGAATCTGGAAAATCTGCGTGAGTATCTTTCCAAAAGGGATATTCCAAAGATGCTGACCGGAATTTCTGAATCCTGCAACCGGGCCGGAACGATTGTGAGTAACATGCTCCGTTTCAGTCGTAAGAGTGAACGACGGTTCGGTCTTTGCAACCTTGCGGAATTAATGAATAATACTATAGATCTTGCCGCTAATGATTATGACCTGAAAAGGGAATATGATTTTAGAAAAATTGAGATTATCAAGGAGTACAGTCCCGACCTTTCCGGGGTGGTTTGCGAGGAGAACGAAATTCAACAGGTTTTTCTTAATCTGCTTAAAAACGGTGCTCAGGCCATGATGGAAAAGGAATATGTTGAAGATGGGCCTTGTTTTGTTCTAAGGTTGAAAAGAGATGGCAATATGGCCGTTATTGAAGTTGAAGACAATGGTCCGGGTATGACTGACGATGTTCGTAAAAGGGTTTTTGAGCCTTTTTATTCCACCAAAAGTGTCGGACACGGGACCGGACTGGGACTGTCTGTTTCATATTTTATAGTGACTGATCAGCACAATGGTTTTATGGAAGTAAATTCAGTTCCGGGCAGTTGGACCCGGTTTGGTATAAAGATACCTATTTCAGAGCAGGAGGCTTAGATATGTCATATTCAGTACTTGTTCTAGACGATGATGTGCATGTCAGGGAAAGTCTTGCGATCAGTCTTGAAGATGAAGAATTTGATGTCTACGAGGTTGGCAGCTCGGAAGAGGCTTTGAGTTTTCTTGATAAGCAGAAAGTGGATCTGGTTGTTGTTGATTTGCGGCTTCCCGGTATGAATGGTACTGATTTTATTAATGAGGCCCGGCAGAAATGGACGGAACTTAAATTTATCATCTACACGGGATTACCGGAATTCAGTATCCCGGTTGATCTGGCTGAAGTTGCCTGTGTTTCAAATTCCATTTTTCTCAAACCGTTGCCCTCCTGTGAGGTGATGGTCAGCGAAATCCGGCGGATGCTGGGTTAGAATGATCTTGTATTTGCAATAAGAGCGGGTAGCCGCTATCTCTTTTTTAGAGCGGTTTTTCCCGGAGTTAATTTTAGTGCCCCCGAAAAAAGAAAAGATAATATATATCGAAGCAAAAGCCCCGACGGAGCCTCCTCCGGAGGAGGGCTTGCCGCCGTGGATGGCCACCTTTGCGGATATGGTCACCCTGTTGCTGTGCTTTTTTGTTCTGCTGCTTTCTTTTGCCAATCAGGATGTCGCCAACTTTGAGACCTTGAAAGGGTCCATGCGCGATGCTTTTGGTATGCAAACTCAGGACAGGACCGGAAAGCATATGGCTTTTTCCAAAAGTCCCCATTCTGCTTCATCCGATAAAGTTAAAGCCAAGAAAAAGATGGAGGCCCTTGAGGTCGACATCAGAGCCTTTATTTCCGCCGGTAAATTACAGAAGTTGATGGCGGTCAATACAGATCAGCAGGGGGTGCTGGTCAGGGTTCCCTCTCGGGCCATCTTCAAGCCCGGAACCGCTCAGATCAATCCCAAGGCTACAAAATTGCTGGATAAGGTTGCCAGCATTATGAAAAAAAAGGATTTTAATCTGGTGGTGCGCGGGCATACAGACGACCGGGCCACCAAGAATAATATTTATAGTTCCAACTGGGAGCTTTCTGCTGCCCGGGCGGCATCATGCCTGCGTTACATTCTTAAGCGTTCAGGAGTTTCTTCCAAAAGGGTCAAGGCAGTGGGGTATGCCGGAACAAAGCCTCTGGTTCCCAATACCTCAAACCGGAACAGGGCCATTAACCGCAGGGTGGAATTCTATTACCAGCCTCCTTCGGACAAGTGGTAAAAATATTTTGTTAAATCAAAAGCCCCGCTATTTCATAAGGAAATAGCGGGGCTTTTGGGTTCTGTTTAATAAGCTGAGCTACAGTTATTGCTTTTTGCGCTTTTCCCAGAGGCGCATTTCTTTCATTTTTTTGCGCCGTTCCCGTTGCAGGGATTTACAGACCAGCGGGGTCTTTTTGGCGTATCCCCACTTTTCGCGATATTCGTCCGGGGTGAGTCCGTATTTTGCCAGATGTCTTTTGGTCAGAACCTTGAATGATTTGCCGGATTCAAGGCAGATGATGCTTTTTTCCCTGATGGCTTTCTTGGGGTCCACCGGGGGAGTCGGCTCAGGTGATCCACTGTCAAGCATGCCTTCACTGATTTTTTTAATCCCGGCTGCAAGTTTCTGCACCATGGAAGTTATTTCTTCTTCTGTCATGGTTCTTACACTGGCCTGTGCTTTAACTATTTCAAGAGCTTCTTTAAGATGGTCTTCCATATTCTCTCCCTTTCCATGTTTTTACGGTTGCCGCATAATTTATGTATTAATTCTTTTTTAGTTGGCTGGTGTGAAATGATGTTATGTCTAGTATAGAAACTTTAAGCTGACACTAGTTTCAATTTGGAGACTTTAACCGATCACGAATACCTACGAATAGCACTATATGCACATAAAGGTGAAGTAGAATGTTAAAAAACTTTCTACTTTTTTAGACTGCTGAACAGTGTTGTAGTATAACTTTCCCAATTCAGTATGATTTAGGCTGTAAATATAGAAGCCAAAATCTTAACCGGAAGCTTTGTATCGGCCTGCAACATTTTGTTGCGCTTCTGGAAGCATGTTTACGTTACTTTTTCGGGATAGTTGGTGTATAAGGGCAATGTAGAACCTTTTATTGTTAAGGCGGTGTTTTGGTTTCATTTTGGAGAATAGGTGTTTTAAATAAACAAAATCGAATAGATAGAGAGGTCTTTTTATGCCTAAGAAAGATATATCTGAATTTCTTGAAGAAATTGGCGGAATGGATGTCGAGTCTCTTGTGAATTGCGTCTGCCGCCACCACCTCTCCAATCTGGGCCGTGATTACGGACGTACCGACATATTTTCACTCTATCAGGCTCTTGCGTATACCTTGCGGGATCGTCTTGTGGGCAACTGGATTAAGACCCAGCGTTCATATTACAGTCAGCGGGCTAAAAGTGTTTACTATCTTTCTCTTGAGTTTCTTACCGGGAAATCGCTGGCCAGCAATACCTTAAGCCTTGGGGCTGAAAAGGAAGTTGCTGAAGTTCTGGATAAATTCGGGGTGACACTTGATGAGGCCGAAAGCGCGGAAGCGGATGCCGGATTGGGTAACGGCGGTCTGGGCAGGCTGGCTTCATGTTTTTTGGATTCCATGGCCAGTCTGGGAATTCCCGGTTATGGTTACGGAATCAGGTATGAGTATGGAATTTTTAAACAGGCCATTGAAAACGGGGAGCAGGTTGAGGCCCCGGATGACTGGCTGCACAGCGGTAACCCGTGGGAGTTCTGCCGCAAGGGTTTTATGTTTACGGTTCGTCTCTACGGACGTGAAGAGCAGTACACCCATGAGGACGGTTCAGCTCGCCATCGCTGGGCGGACAGCGCAAAAGTAATGGCTGTGCCGGTGGATATGCTTATTCCCGGTTACAAGAACGGAAATGTTATCAATATGCGCCTTTGGGAGGCTCAGCCCGCAAGGCGATTCAATTTTGATCTTTTCAACAGCGGTGATTACATCCGCTCTATGGAAGATGCGGTCCGTTCCCAGACAATTTCCAAGGTCCTTTATCCCAACGACAGACTTAGTGAAGGGCGTGAACTGCGTCTTGTGCAGCAGTACTTTTTTGTTTCGGCTACCATTCAGGACATGATGCGCCGTTTCATGAAGCTGAAACTTGATTTCTCTGAACTGCCCAACCGCGCAGTGGTCCAGCTTAATGAAACCCACCCGGCTATCGCCATACCTGAGCTGATGCGTATCCTTATTGATGAGCATATGCTTAATTGGGATGTGGCCTGGCGTATCTGCCGCAGGACATTTGCCTACACCAACCATACGGTCATGCCCGAAGCCCTTGAAACATGGCCCCTTGATATGATGCGCAAGGTCCTGCCCCGTCATGTTTCTATCATTTTCGAGATTAACCGTCGCTTCATGGAAGACGTGAAGGAGCGTTTTCCCGGAGACGAGGACAGGTTTAAGCGTATGTCCATTATTGAGGATGGTGAATTCCCGCAGGTTCGGATGGCTTGGCTGGCTGTGGTGGGGAGTTTTATTGTGAACGGAGTTTCCGCGCTGCATGGGGACTTGATCAAGAAAAGTATTTTTCAGGATTTTGTGGAAATGTTTCCGGGCCGCTTTACCTCAGTTACCAACGGGATCACCCCGCGCAGGTGGCTGCGCCAGTGCAACCAGCCCTTATCTGAACTTATCACCGAAAAGATAGGTGAGGAATGGGTCACCGATCTTGCGCAATTGCAAAAATTGGAACCGTTGGCTGAGGACCCTGAATTTCAGGATCGCTGGTACGAATGCAAGCTTAAAGAGAAGCAGCGGTTGGTGGAATATGCACGTAATGAGTACGGGCTGTATCTGCCTGCGGACTGGATGTACGATGTGCATGTCAAACGTATTCACGAGTACAAAAGGCAATTGCTCAATGTGCTGCACGCGGTCACTCTTTACTGCCGTCTCAAAAAGGACCCCAACAGTGTGGCTGTGCCGAGGCTGAAGATTTTTGCAGGCAAGGCAGCTCCCGGATATTTTATTGCCAAGCGTCTCATCCGGTTGATTAATTCCGTGGGCGCGGTGGTCAACTCAGATTCCGCAGTGAATCATAAATTGCGTATCGCTTTTATGCCTAACTACCGGGTCTCGCAGGCGGAAAGGATTATTCCGGCTACTGACCTTTCTGAGCAGATCTCCCTTGCCGGAACCGAAGCTTCCGGTACCGGGAATATGAAGTTCGCCCTTAATGGGGCGTTGACCATCGGTACTCTCGACGGTGCTAACATTGAAATCATGGAAGAGGTGGGCCGGGAGCATATGTTCATTTTCGGAATGGACGCTGATGAAGTGCAGATGCGCAGACATCATGGCTATAACCCTTCGGATATTGCTTCTACTGATCAGGAGCTGGCTGAGGCGTTGCATTACATCGGTGACGGCACCTTTTCCGAAGGTGACCGGGATCTTTTCAGGCCGATATTAAATGCCCTGTTTGACGGTGGCGATCAGTACATGGTTCTTGCTGATTACCGTGATTATGTGGATGCGCAAGACCGGGTGGATGAATTATGGCAGGATCGCCGGGGCTGGTTGCGCAGTTCAATTCTTAACACTGCCGGTTCAGGCTACTTTTCCAGTGATCGGGCTATAATGGATTACGCCCGCAATATCTGGGGCGTGCGGCCCATGAAGATGGAAAAGTAGTTTTGGTAATTTCGTAAATTTAACACAACCGTCTGTTTTTCGATTGAAACAGGCGGTTGTTTTTGTGTTAATCCATGCATCTTGCGGGGTGAGGGCCTCTTTGCCTTAACCGGGAAATTCTTTTATATTATCGCTCCTGAAATGATTACAAAACGGGTTAACGATAATGAAAATTAAATTTCGTCCTTTTACTCTCCTGTTGCTTATAATCCTGCTGGTGGTAGGTGTTAATGCCGTGCTTTTCCATATGGGCTTTTTCGATTCCTTTCTGGCCGGAAAGGAGCAGGAAGCTGTAAGTCAGAATGGGGAAGGTCCGGTTGTGCGCCGTGAGATCAGCAAGCTGGTGCTTCCGCTTGAGTCTGCAAAACCAGAGACTTCTGAATTGGCAGAAGGATTGAACGAGGCGGATATCAGTGCTGCTAACCAGTCCGATACTCAGGGAGCTACTCCGGTGGTGAAGGATGAAGAGCTGCACGAAGCAGATCAGGTTTCTGCCGCAGCAAAGCCTGAAGTTAAATCCAAGCCTGCCCAGGCAAAGTCCGCAGCCAAGAAAGCAGCCGCAAAACCCTCCAAGACTTCTGCTTCCAAAGGTGTGCTGGGTAATGTGTCCGTTGCCTGCAAGCCCGGAAAAGCTTCCATTGAGGTTGTTCTTTCAGCATCTGCGGGGAAAATCAGCTGGTTCAATCTTGCAAAACCGCGCAGGCTTGTGGTTGATCTTCACGGGAAATGGCAGAACAAGGCTAAGTCCTTATATCGCCTGAAAGATTGTCCGTTGCGAAAAATAGTGCTCGGCGAACATCCTGATAAAATTCGTTTAGTTTTTTACCTTGATAAAAAGGGCGTACCCGCAAAGATTAAGCCGACCGTCCGTAAACACGACAAAGGAGTCTCCCTCGGTCTTGGTTTTTGATCCCGGATATAAATTTTACCTTGAAATCCCTGCAATGCTTTGTGTTGCAGGGATTTTTTTTGAATTGTGGATGGTGCAAAATTATATTGTTTTAGTGGTTTATTTCTTTGTTTTCCACGTAACGCAAATGTAACAGCCGGGTCATTGCTCTGTAACCCGTGCCGGATAGTTAGTTCAGGTCAGCTGATGCTGGCTGGGCGTTATTAAGTGACATATCAAGTAAGATAAGGGATCGGCCGGGTCTGATCCGATTCTATTTAAATAAATATGGAGACAAAGTGATGGGGCAAGCTGTTAAAATCGCTTCAAGGAATCTGGATTTTTATTATGGCGACTTCAAGGCTCTTGAAGATATTTCCATGGATTTTCGGGAAAACAGGGTTACTGCGCTTATCGGACCTTCCGGTTGCGGTAAAAGTACTTTTTTGCGCTGCCTGAACAGGATGAATGACCTTATTTCAGGAACCCGTGTTGACGGCAATCTCATTCTCGACGAAGAAAATATTTACGCGCAGGGACTTGATGTTGTTACTCTGAGAAGGCGTGTCGGTATGGTTTTTCAAAAGCCTAACCCCTTTCCCAAATCCATTTTTGAGAACGTAGCCTACGGTCTGCGCGTAAACGGCATTACAGACAAGGAATTTGTTGCCCATAAGGTTGAAGAGAGTCTTAAAGGCGCTGCCCTCTGGGATGAGGTAAAGGATCGTCTGCATACTTCCGCGCTCGGACTTTCCGGCGGTCAGCAGCAGAGGCTTTGCATTGCCCGCGCCCTTGCTGTTGAACCTGAAGTCTTACTGATGGATGAACCGGCATCCGCGCTTGACCCCATCGCCACCCAGAAGATCGAAGACCTGATTCATGAACTGAAAAAGAATTTCACCATTATCATCGTGACCCATTCCATGCAGCAGGCAGCACGTGTGTCCGATCAGACAGCCTTTTTTTACATGGGTCGCCTTATAGAAACCGGTAAGACCGAGACCATGTTCACCAAGCCCAAGAATAAACAGACCGAAGATTATATCACCGGTCGTTTCGGTTAAACTTACAGGAGAATTTCATGGAGCAGCGCGCTCATTTCATAAAAAAAATGGACGATCTGAAGGTTCAGGTCCTGAGAATGTCCAGTATGGCTGAAACCGCCATGCATAATTCTGTGAAAGCTCTGGCTCAGTGCAATGCAGAACTTGCTGAAGATGTGATTATGAACGATATCAAGATTAATGAACTTGAATGCGATCTTGATGAACATAACCTGAGTCTATTGGCTCTTGATCAGCCCATGGCAAGGGATCTGAGGTTTATCGTCGGTTCCATGCGTATCACCAGCAACCTTGAGCGAATAGGCGATCAGGCGGTCAACCTTGCTCAACGGGCCGTGTTTTTGAGTTCCCGTCCTCCGTTACCGTTTAATCAGCAGCTGGATCAGATGGGGGACATTGCCGGGAAAATGGTTGCCAAGGCGGTTAAATCTTTTGCAGACGAAGATCCCGTGCTGGCGGCTGAGATTTGCGGTATGGACCATGAGGCGGACAGTCTTAATGTACGGATTCTCAAAGGTCTTATCGAAAATATGGTCTCCGAAACCAGAATCGTGGAACGCGGGGTGCACCTGATCATGGCTGCAAGCCATCTGGAACGTATTGCGGATCAGGCCACTAATATTGCCGAATCAGTTGTTTTTATCACTCAGGGAGTGAATATCAAACATCAATGTATGGGATAGCAGGCAGCCAGACCTTGCGAAATGATTTTAAAAGAGCCGGAATTTTCCGGCTCTTTTTTTGCCTTAAGCTTTGGGCGCAAACGATTCCGAGGAATGAAAGCATATTTAATATGGTTTACAGGAGTTCTTTTTTAGGATAGAAGCAGTTCTCTTAATCTCAAGTGGAAAGTCTGTACCCGGCGGTATTGAAAATCGCGGGGAGATGATTACCTTATTACTCTTGAGTTTTTCCCGTAACGGGCATTAGGGACGAAGTGCGGTCTTTCAGGCCAACGGACAATCTGGGCATCGGCTGCCTCGGAACGCGTGAGCAGGTTGATTCCAATGTACTTTTCCCATGATATATATGCCGAAATTTTGTCCGAGGACACGTTGTTGGAGGTAACCCATGGAAAACAATGAAAACATGAACGCCGAAATGGAAATGGATATGGACTTCGAGGCAGCCCTTGAAGATTATCTTAATGCCGATTTCGGAAATCTGGACGAAGGAAGCATCGTTTCCGGTGAAGTAGTTAAAGTAGACAAGGACTTCGTTCTTATCGACGTTAACTTCAAATCTGAAGGCCAGATTGCAGTTTCTGAATTTTTGGATGCTGACGGTGAAATGACTGTTGCAGTCGGTGACAAAGTAGACGTATTTGTTGCAAACAAAAACGAAAACGAAGGCACCATTCACCTTTCTCGCGACAAAGCCAAGCGCATGCAGCTCTTCGACAAGCTCGAAGAAGTGCAGGAAAAAGAAGGCGTTGTCGAAGGCAGAATCATCCGCCGTATCAAAGGTGGTTACACCGTTGATCTCGGTGGCGTGGAAGCATTCCTGCCCGGTTCTCACGTTGATCTTCGTCCCGTTCCTGATATGGACGCTCTCGTTGATCAGACTTACGAATTCAAGATTCTTAAAATTAACCGTCGCCGCAGCAACGTTATCGTTTCCCGCCGTGTTCTTCTTGAAGAACAGCGCAACGAAATGCGTTCCCAGCTGCTCGAAACTCTTGAAGAAGAGCAGACTGTTAAAGGTAAGGTCAAGAACATCACCGAATACGGTGTATTCATCGACCTCGGCGGTCTCGACGGTCTTCTGCATATCACAGACATGTCCTGGAAGCGCATCAAGCATCCTAAGGAAATGGTCGCACTCGGTGATGAGCTCGAACTGAAAGTTCTGAACTTCGATAAAGAAGGCCAGAAAGTTTCTCTCGGCCTCAAGCAGCTCGTTCCCGATCCGTGGGAAGACATCTCCGGCAAATACCCCGAAGGTGCCAAGTACACCGGTAAGGTTACCAACCTCGCCGACTACGGTGCATTCGTTGAGCTGGAAGCAGGCGTTGAAGGTCTGGTTCACATTTCTGAAATGTCCTGGACCCGCAAGCTGCGTCACCCCTCCCAGATGGTTCGCGTTGGCGATGAAGTCGACGTAGTTGTTCTGGGTGTTGATCCCGACAAAAAGCGCATCTCCCTCGGTATGAAACAGGTTAAGCCTAACCCCTGGGATGTTGTTGCTGAGAAATTCCCCGAAGGTACTATCCTTGAAGGCCAGATCAAGAACATCACTGAATTCGGTGTGTTCATCGGCATCGAAGACGGCATTGACGGCCTGATTCACGTTTCCGATATCTCCTGGACCCGCAAGGTTCGTCATCCTTCAGAAGTATACAGCGTGGGCGATTCCGTTCAGGCTAAAGTACTTACTGTTGATAAAGAAAACGAGAAATTCACCCTCGGTGTTAAACAGCTTTCCGAAGACCCCTGGTCTCAGGTACCCAACAAGTACCCCGTTGGCTGCACCCTTGATGGTCTCGTTACCAACATCACCGACTTCGGCCTCTTCGTAGAAGTTGAAGAAGGTATTGAAGGTCTGGTTCACGTTTCTGAAATCTCTCACAAGAAGATCAAGAATCCTTCTGAGATGTTTAAAGAAGGCGTTACCATCCAGGCTAAAGTCATCCACGTATCTGCTGATGAGCGTCGCCTCGGCCTCTCCATCAAGCAGCTCAAGGAAGACACTGAAAAACGTCAGCCTAAAGAATTCCGTTCCGGTCCTGCCGACAGCGGTAACACTCTGGGCGAACTGCTGAAGCAGAAACTTGCTGATGCAAGTGAAGCTAAAGCAGCTGCAGAGACTGAGGATGAAGAATCCTAAGAAAGGTTTCTCTGTAAGACATCCGATTCTGTTCGGTTTCAGTCTGCTTATTATGGCTGTGGCTCTCCTATGGGGAGCCGCAGCCTTTTTTCATGGAAAAGTGGACTTTTTCAGCGCCGGGAAGATCGGGGTGGTCAATGTACAGGGAACCATCATCAACTCACTGCCTACGGTAAAGTTTCTGCGTGATCTGCGTCGGGATGATTCTGTAAAAGGCGTTCTTTTGCGGGTTAATTCTCCGGGCGGAACCATTGCCCCTTCACAGGAGCTTTATCACGCGGTGAAGCGTTTCGCCGAGGTCAAGCCTATTGTGGCTTCGTTCGGTACTGTTGCGGCTTCCGGCGGGTATTACGCTGCGGCCCCGGCCACCAAGATCATGGCCAGTTCCGGTTCCATTACCGGCTCCATCGGGGTTAAGGCGGAGTATGCAAATTTCCACCAGCTCATGGAGAAGGTGGGGGTCAATCCAATCATTATTACCAGTGGCAAGATGAAGGCCGCCGGTTCTCCGTATTCCGAACTCACTCCGGAACAGCGCGAATACCTGACCAATCTGATTATGGATATGCACAATCAGTTTATTTCTGATGTTGCTTCTGCACGTAAGCTGGACCGCGAACAGTTGGATAAAATAGCCGACGGGCGTGCCATTACCGGGCGTGAAGCCAAAGAACTTGGACTGGTAGACCGTATCGGCGGATTTGAGGATTCAGTCACTGTTCTCAAAGCTCTTTGCAACATTGAGGGCGAAGTGAAGGTCATCGAAGGGCCTGAAGAAGAAAAACCGCTGATCAGGGAAATCCTAGGATATCTGGGGCTTGCCCCCACCGGTTCCGCCACCGGGGATGGATTGATCTTTTCGTACTGATTCAGGCGCGGGGCAGCAGCTATTATGAAATGTACTTTTATCGGCGTCGGTTCAGCATTTGACGCCGCACAGACCAATGTTTCCATGCTGGTGGAAGCCAATGATCATCGTATTTTGCTGGATTGCGGTTTTAACGCCGCCCATGGCTGCATGCGGTTGATCCCGGACCCTTCCCTCATTGATGCGGTCTGGATTTCTCATTTTCACGGTGATCATTTTTTTGGGCTGCCGTTTCTCTTGGGTTCATTTTTTACAGCAGGGCGTGCAAAGGTGTTTCATGTCTGCGGACCACGGGGAGTTGAGGATAAGGTCATTCAGGCTGTAGACCTCGCTTATCCTTCTCTGCGGGCAAAGTTGGATTTTGATATTGTTTTCCATGAATTTGGATCTGATGATGTGAGGACTGTGGCGGGATTCTGTCTGCATGTCTGCACCATTGAGCATTCCGGGTCTGCTTTGGCTTTGCGGCTTGAATCTGCCGGGAAGTCTGTTTTTTATAGCGGCGACGGGCAGCTTACTGAAGGTTGCCGAAACATTGCCAAGAAGGCCGATCTGGGAATACTTGAATCGTACGGGCTGGACGATACTGTTAAAAGGCACTCCAGTGTAGCGAAATGTATTGATTTTGCTGTTTCCACAGGAATGGTGAAAGTTGCTCTTGTGCATTTGGAGCCTTTTGTGAGAACCTGCCGCATTAATCAGGTCGTTGAACTGTTGGCTCAGGCTGACGGGTGTGAAGTTTTTCTGCCCCATGAAGGGCAACTTGTCGAATTGTAAATAGTTCGGCAGTCTTATTGCATGTAGCGAGGCTTAAGTGGCAACTAAATATGATCAGATAGTGCGTGAGTTTTATGAGGAACAGGCCGGATATACTGTTCTTTTGAGTGACGAGCCTTCGTTTTACAAGTTGCTGCGCGGCACACTGCATAAAATTCTGGCCATCCGCCGGGATTGTCTGGCCTATTTTCAGGAGCAGGCTCCTTGTCTGTCCGAGATCAAGGATAAGGTCGGTGCCAACCAGCCTGTACTTGTTTTTGTGGAAAGGCTGGTCCGGGGCAAGCCTACAGCTGAGTTTATCCTTAATATCCGTAAATTATTTCCAGAGCTTAAGGTGGTGGTCCTCACTGATGAAATCAGTCAGGAGGAACTTATTTTTCTGCATGAGCTTGGGGTGAATAATATCATTACCAAGCCTGTTTCCGTGGATAGTCTGGTTCAGAAACTGGCTTTTACCATCAAGCCGCAGGGCAGGCTGGCCCAGCTTGTGGAAGCCGGTAAGAAGTTTTTGCGCAAAGGTGACCTTGATAAGGTGCTGCTGGTCAGTGCAAAAATTCTTGAGATTAAACCGGACAGTCCGGCTGGACTTATGTTGCAGGGCGACGCCCAGTCCTGCATGGGGCAGCGAGACGAGGCCTTGAAATCTTATTTGCAAGCTCATGAGCAGTCCAAGGTGTTTATGGAGCCGATCAAGAAACTGGCCGATTTTTACAAGGATAATGATAATGACCAGTACCTGCACTATTTGAAAAAGCTTGATTCAATCAGTCCGTTGAATACCGAGCGCAAATGCGAGATCGGGCGGGTTCATCTTGAGCGTGAAGAGCTTGATGATGCGGAGGTCTTTTTTGATCAGGCTGTTCGCTGTGCAGTAAAGGAAGCGCATAGTTATCTTTCTCAGGTTATGAGCGGTATTGCGGAGTCTCTTTTTGATGTGGCTCCGGAAAAGGCTGAAAAGTATTATTCAAAACTGCTGTCGGTTAAATCTTCCAGCTTGAGTGCGGATGATCTGGAAACTTACAACCGTCTGGGCATAGCTTTACGCAAACAGGGCAAGTGGATGCAGGCGGTGGAGAATTATCAGGCCGCGCTCAGGGTTGCGCCCAATGAACCGGGCCTCTTTTATAATATAGGTCTGGCCTACAGTGATGGTAAGGAATACGCCAAGTGCGCTACCTTTTTTAAACGGGCGGTCCGTTCGGACGGGATGATTCATAAGTCCGCTGTGTCCGTGGCCCGCAATATCAGCGGGATTTTCATAAAGGTAGGCATGAATGATGAAGCCCGTGTTGTTATTGAGGAAGCTCTTACTGAATTTCCTGATGACGCCAAGCTCAAGGGTCTGCTCAAAAAGAGCGGAGCGTAGCAGGATTAATAGCCTTTTTGACAAAATTTCAGGTTTTATAAATGTATTTTTTAATAACACTTGTTTTCAGTTTTTTAATTTTCATGATTTTGTATGCCCGTTACCTGAATGTAAGCGGCAGTATCGGCCAGCGCAAATTGCAACTGGAGAATCTGCGCGATAATGTTGAATTCAGGATCAACAAGCTCAATAAGGGTTCAGCTGAGATCAATCGTGAGATTGCCGAGGCCTCAGCCCGTCTTGATCTTTTGAGGAGAAACTTAAATGATGCCGGGAGCAGCAAAAAATGATTCCCATGCTCGTTTTTTCCGGGGTTGTTCTTGTTGCGGCCTTGTTTATCAACAGGATGATTTCCGGCTGGCATAACCAGTCCCTCAAAGCCATGAAACGGGAAGAAATAGCCTTGCGTGGACGGCTTGATAAGGTCGGCAAGGATCAGAAAAAGGACTTGGTGAAGCTGCGCAGGCTGCGCAATCAGGTTCTTACCTATGAGCGTATGGTTGATGATAAGGCTATGGAAAACGGCGAATAAAAAAAGTTGTAGTTAAATAACAAAACCGCCCTTTCTGCTTTTATGCGGAAAGGGCGGTTTTATTTTTTGTGTGCTAAGCGAAGTTGATGTCGTCGGCTGTGACATCGTTGCCGCTGGCTATGTCTGCAATCATGGTAGCAGAGTTTGAATCATTACCATCAGCATCATAATACAGTTTGTCGTTTACGCTGTCATAAACAAAGTAAGACTGATTGTCTGAAAGACCTGTATGTCCGTCGAAATTGTCGATAACTGTAAATCTTGATTTTGCGGCCGAATCAAAATCCGAGCCGCTGAAGTAAAATTTATCGTTGTTGGCTGCAGTGGGATCATCGTTTTCAAAGTTGTTGATGGTATCGCCCCCCTCATTGAGAGAGGTATAGACAAGCGTGTTGGCCTTGCCGTCTTGAAGAGTAATTGTATCAGTTCCATTGCCACCGTGAATTGTCGATGCGCTTACAGAACTGGCAGTGATGATGTCATTACCAGCTGAGCCGATTATGTTCTCAATGCTGTCCAGAACAACTTTGTTCACCGTAGTGGAGCCGGATTTGATATAAATCAGATTACTGCTTAAGTCTGCTACCACATGGTAACTGCTGTCAAAAGTGTCGAACTGGATCCAGTCCGAACCATTCCCTCCAGTTACTGATTCGTATGTGGCTGAATTCCCGGAGATATATTCTGCGTTGAGTTCCGGAGCGAAGAAGTTGTCATTGTCATCTCCTTCAAGATTGTCCTGATGTCCAGAGCCGATGATACCTTCGATATTTTTGATCACATCAGTACCGATACCAGTGCTGACAGTAACTTCGTTGGTTCCGTTTAAGGTGACGTTTATGCCTGATGAGGCATCGGCAAAGGATACGTAGTCCATTGTACCGCCCTGCCCGTCAAGAAGATTGGTTCCAGCATCCCCTTGCAGGGTGTCATTTCCTGTCCCGGCGTAGATTGTGTCATCACCCATGCCACCGGTAAATGTTTCGTTGCCGGAGCTGCCATTGAATGTGTCATCGTGTGCTGAACCTACAAAAGATTCTACGTTGGTGAATGTGTCGGTATAGCCATCGTGGCTGGCGGTTCCGCCGGAGCTATTGATATTTACTGTGACCGTTCCAGCTGCGTCGGCAAAAGATATTTTGTCAGTTCCGGCCCCGCCGTCAAAAAAATTGTTTCCGTCTTTACCAAGGAAATAGTCGTCACCTTTACCGCCGATAAAAGTGTCTCCGTCAGTGTTCCCGATAAATGTGTCTGCTCCCTTGGAGCCGATAAAGGTGGCAAAGTGCTGGATTGTATCAGTGTATGATGTGCCGGATATGGTGTGGGATATTTCTCCATCTGACATACTTACACTGATGCTGCTGTGGTCTTCATAAGAAAGGGTGTCGTCGCCTGACGCTCCGCCTACAGTGCCGCCGTAAAGTTTGTTGTTACCGGCACCACCCTTGATGAAGTCATCTCCTGCTCCACCGTAAATCGTGTCATTGCCAGAGTCGCCGTTAAGCCAGTCATTTCCACCGTTACCGTTGATTATGTCGTCGCCTTCATTGCCGTCAAAGGTGTCAGCGGCCTCACTCCCGTTGAAGGTGTCGTGGGTTCCGGTACCGAGGATTTTTTCGATGTTTGTGAAGGTGTCTTCAGTTACTGATGCACCGACCTGCTTGGCTGTGCCTGTTCCGGAAGCAGAGAGACTGATATCCATGCCGTAATCGCTTCCGACAGTAATGTATTCATAAGTCAGGGAGTCGATTCCATCTCCGCCGTCGATGGAGTCTACTCCTTCGCCGCCGGAGATCATATCTACGCCGTCCCCGCCTTCAATGCTGTCATTACCGAGATCACCGGAAATGGAATCATTACCGGTTCCACCGTAAATGGTGTCGTCGTTTTCGCCGCCTTTGATGGTGTCGTTGCCGTCGTCACCGTAAATAGTATCATTGCCGCAGTTACCATCAAAGGAATCATTGCCGTCGCCGCCTTTGAGTACATTGGTCCCGGTAGTGCCTACGATGTTGTCATTGCCGGAAGAACCGATTAAATTTTCTATGTTAATCAGTTCTACTTGTCCTTTATATTGGTTGGATGAGTTTTTGATGCTAATTACGCTGCCCATGTTTCCATAGAGATGATATTCGCTGGACAGGGTGTCGAATTGTATCCAGTCCGCTTCACTGCCATCACCGCCGTTAACAACATCGTATGTTCCAACAGAGTCTTTTACCCACTCTTCATTCATTCCGGGATTAAAAAAGTTTGTGTTGGTGTCACCTTTAAGGTTGTCTTGATGAGAGCTTCCGATGATTCCTTCGATGTTCACAAGAGTATCTTCAAAGTCATCGGTCGTAACGGTACTTTCGCTGCTTCCCGCAAGGTTCACCGTCACACCGTGGTCAGAATCAGCGTAGGATGCGAAATCTATGTCGTCTGTAGAGCTGCCGCCGTCAAGGTAGTTACTCCCTTTGCCGCCTGTAAGCGTGTCTGCGCCCGTGCCGCCGTACATGGAGTCGTTGCCGTCTCCACCGAAAAGGGTGTCGTTCCCGGATTCGCCGTAGAGGGTGTCGTTTCCGCCGTATCCTTTAACGGTATCGGCGGAACTGGATCCGGTGATGGTGTCTGCGTCCTGTGTTCCTTCTACAAAACCGCTGCCGTGGATGTCGTGCGGGTTAGAACTTGAACCACCGGAATCTCCAGATTCATCGTCGTTCTCGTCTTCTTTTTCACCTGTGTCATCATCTGCTTCTTCAACAACAGGCTCTACTACAGGTTTTGGTTTTTCCCCGTCTTCGCCACCTGTTTGTTCTTCGTCTTCAGAGTTCTTTGGCTCTTCCGGCTCTTGACCTTCTTTTGGTTTTTCCTGCTGGTCTTTCTCACCTACTTCCGGCTTTTCATTGGGTTTGGGTGGTTGGCCGATTTTATCGGGGTCAAATCTCTGTTGTCCAATCAGAGCGTCATCTCCCGGATCAATCACACCTTTTGCCGGGTGCAGTGCTCCGCCATCAGCTCCTTGCTCTTCGCCGGGGGTTCCCCCGCCCGGATCAACATCGCCGGGGAGTTCGCCTTGCTGCTCTCCCTGCTGTCCTTCTTCACCTTGTTGCTCGTCATTCTGTTCGTCGTTCTGATCATCATCCTGCTGGTCGTCATCATCGCGCTGGTCACGAATGTCCTGTTCCTGCCTGATGTTTTCAGGGGCAATTTTACGGAATTGATCACGTTCCTGCGGGGCGAGGCTACGGACCGGACTGAGCAGGCCGGACCTGCTGACGTCGACCATCTGTCCGGATAAGAGCTGGCGCATTGCTCCCGTTGCTTTACTTTGCAGGAGCATGGCTTTACCGGCGTGAATCTCTTCAACACCGTGCTTTTCACCGTCATCGGTGACTTCGCTGAGGATGATGGTCCCGCGGATACCGATGGTTGCCAGCGGCGAACCGAGCTTGAAACGGTCCGGGTTCTGTTCTGCTATTTTACCTGTGACAGTACGGAAGGTGCCTTCAGCTATTTCGCCCAAAAAACTGGAGTCGCCACCGTCCGGGTCGTAAACATAGTCATCAAGGGCAATGCGTGAGTTGCCGCCCTGTGAAATAAGGGTGTCGTCAACAAAGCGCACCTCAACATTACTGTTGTCTCCGGTGATCAGTTCTTCGCCCTGATAGATAGGGCTTCCTGATTCCAGAACACGTGTTCCCGATGCGGTTTGGGCATACGCTTCACCGGAAATCCCGGTAACTACGCCGATTTCTTGAGGGCTGCTTTGTTCAACAGGCATTACAGTATGTTAACCTATGTTTATGTATTGTTTGGAGAAAGTATGTATCTTAAGAATTAATGGAAAAATAAGATATATTATTAAAATAAAAATAGCGTGTGGGCAAGTAATATTGGGAAAATATACTGGCTGTAAAAGTCACTAAAACTAAAACTCTATTCTTGAATTTAGAAGTTGTATTGTGGTCTGTATATAGTGTATGCTTAACTTTGCAGAACTAATGTTAATTCATTGTCAGGTCTGGAGAAATATATGGGCGTTTTTGAAAAAAGCAAGGGGGCGGGGAGCAGAACCCCTGTCTGGCTGAGAGTTGCCGTTCCGACGGTTGCTTCGCTGTTGCTTTTTATCATTGCCCTTTTTGCCGTCCATATGCCTGCGGTGCGTGATGCCTTGCTTGTTCAACGTAAAGAGTCCCTGAAACATATGACTCAGGTCGCCATAGGGGTGCTGGACCATCTGCGCGATCAGGAAATCAAAGGAATTATATCTTCTGAGGAAGCGCGTAGAAGGGGGGCCGAGATTATCGGGATGATGCGCTTCGGCCCGGATGGTAAGGATTATTTCTGGATAAATGACTTTAAAGCTAAAATGGTCATGCATCCTTATATGCCGGAACTTGATGGCCGGGATATGTCCAAGTTTGCTGATTTCAAGGGTAAACTGCTGATTGTGGAGATGGTCAATGCCACGGAAAAGGATGGTGCCGGCTATGTGAATTATCATTGGCAGTGGCAGGATAAGTCGGACAAGGTCGTACCCAAGATATCCTATGTGCAGAGGTTTTACCCTTGGAAGTGGATAGTGGGAACCGGGCTTTACCTTGATGATATTGAGTCCGAGGCCGCAGCCCGCAACCGGGAATTGATCATGATGACCGTGGCCATTCTCGGACTTATCTCTTTGCTTTCTTTTTACACCATTGTCCAGAGCAGAAGGGCCGGCAAAGATATTCAGGAAAGCGAAGCCCTGTTCAAGGGGATATTCAACCATAGCCAGCAATTTATGGGAGTGCTCAGTCCTGAAGGGGTTTTGCTGCTTGCCAATAAGGAATCTATGGATTTTGTGGAGGCTGATAAGGGTGATATAATCGGTCATTATCTTTGGGAAACCCCGTGGTGGGATGATTCACTTGAAGCTCAGCGACAACTCAAGGAGTTGATTCAGATTGCCTCTTTCGGCGGGGTGGGGAAAGGTATTTTCAGACATGATGGTCCGGATGGCAATTTTATCTATGTTGATTTTTCCGCCAAGCCTGTGGTCGACGATAACGGCAAGGTTCTTTTCCTCATTGCAGAGGGCCACAACGTAACGGAATTAAAAGAGGCTCAGGAGCAGATAGCCTTAAGCGAGGCAATGTTCAGGGGGGTGTTCAGCCAGTCTTTACAATTTATGGGCGTGGTTGATCTTGATGGTAATCTCAGGGAGGTAAACAAAGCCGCCCTTGATATTAGAAATGTTGTCCCCGAAGATGTTCTTGATCGGCCTTTCTGGGAAGGTCCATGGTGGCAGGACCCGCCATCCCTTATGGATAATTTAAAAGAAGACATCAAAAATGCCGCTAACGGTCATATTATTCGCCGGGAAGTCAGGACGAATGTTCCTGATGGTGGATCACGGTATGTTGATTTTTCATTGAAGCCTGCATTCGGTGCTGACGGAAAGATTATTTTCCTGCTGGCCGAGGGTAGGGATATTTCTGAATTACGTTCTGTGCAGGATCAGTTAAGCACCTTAAACCGCAATCTTGAGCAGAAAGTTGAGGAGCGCACAGCAGAGCTGCGCAGTTCTGTGAAGAGGCTGGAAAATGCTCAAAACCAGCTTATTCAATCAGAAAAAATGGCTGCTCTTGGTGATCTCGTTGCAGGGGTTGCCCATGAAATTAATACCCCGGTTGGAATCAGCGTAACCAGCATCAGTTTTATGGAAGAGAAACTGAAAGAGATCTCATCAAAGATGGATTCCGGTCAGTTACGCAAATCTGATTTTGATAAATTTGTGTCCATTGCCAAGGAAGCCACCAAGTCCAGTATGCTCAATCTGCATCGGGCTGCCGAACTTATCGGTAATTTCAAACAAGTGGCTGCTGATCAGGCATCGGGACAGAAAAGGACCATCAATTTTCATGAATATATTGATGAAATCCTGCTTAGTTTGCGCTCCAAATACAAAAGAACCCTGCACAAAATTAATATCAGTTGCGACGACAGTCTGGTTCTGAATACCTATCCCGGTGCGTATATGCAGATCTTTTCAAACCTCATAATAAATTCGCTTATTCATGGGTTTGAAGGAGTCGAGGCCGGGAATATTGATATCGGGGTTGAGGTGGGGGATGAAGATATTATCATCCGTTATACTGATGATGGAAAGGGTATGAGCGAAGCAAATGTAAACAAAATTTTCGAACCCTTCTTTACTACCAAGCGCGGAGCGGGTGGAACCGGGCTGGGTATGAGTATTGTTTACAATCTGGTCCATACCCGTCTGGGTGGCTCAATTACCTGCTCCAGTGTGGAGGGGCAGGGTACGGCCTTCACTATACTCCTGCCCAAGGATATTCTTGTTGAAGACTGAAATTATTGATTTCCAAGCCCTTGACTGGGCGGTTTTAAATCATATCTTTTGAATACCGCATCGGTTTTGGTGCGGTGTTTTTTTATTAAGTCAAAAACAGGAGCTTTTAATATGACCAGTCAGATCAAGACTTTTTTCCTGCTTTCCGCGCTTACAGGTATAATTCTCTTTCTCGGGGGAATGCTGGGCGGAAAAACCGGGCTTATCATCGCCTTTGCACTGGCCATGTTCATGAACGTGGGCAGCTACTGGTATTCAGATAAAATTGTACTCAAAATGTATGATGCGCGACAGCTTTCCGCCAACGATGCTCCGCAGGTGCATGCCATGGTGCAGGAACTGGCTGCCAATGCCGGCATTCCTGCACCGCGTCTTTACGTGGTTGATCAGGATTCCCCCAATGCTTTTGCCACCGGGCGTAACCCGGAGAACGCCGTTGTCGCAGTCACCAGCGGAATCATGCGTATCCTGACTCCTGAAGAATTGCGCGGAGTTATTGCGCACGAGATCGGTCATATTGCCAACCGGGATATCCTTATCCAGTCTGTTGCGGCAGTACTTGCCGGGGCGATCATGATGATTGCCAACATGATGCAGTGGGCCGCAATTTTCGGCTTCGGCGGAGACGATGAAGAAGGCGGGACCAACCCGCTGGCTGCGATTATGATCGCAATTCTCGCTCCCATTGCCGCTTCCCTGATCCAGATGGCTATCTCACGCTCAAGGGAATATCTTGCGGATTCCACCGGGGCTGAAATTTCCCGCGATCCCAAGGCTCTGGCCTCCGCGCTCTACAAGCTGGATGCCACTGCGCGTAACATCCCCATGGATGCCAACCCCGCAACCGAGAATATGTTTATTGTCAATCCTTTCAGCGGCGGAAAGATGGCTAACTGGTTCAGTACCCACCCCTCTACCGAGGAACGTATTTCCAGATTGATGTCCATGGCTGGAAAATAGGACTTTTAAATAAGAAGACGGCGAAGCCTAATAAAAGTTTTTGGGATTCTTAAACCCTTTTTACAAAAAGGGTTTAAGGTCCCCGGCAGGGTCGCCGAAGGCTTTATATGTTTAAATCTTTTCTTAAAATATTTCTTCTTTCTTTACTGGCAGCAGTAATTGCCCAGCCGGCATTTGCCGCAAAAGATAATTCCCTGCGGGTGACACCTGTGGTTCGGGCGGTGCAGAAAACTGCCCCGGCTGTTGTGAATATCAACGTGACCCGCATTGTGGAACGCGGTGTTTCTCCTTTCGGACAGATGTTCGGAGGGCAGGGCTTTGATATGTTCTTTGACGGCTTTGAGACCCGCAAACGTAAATACCGTTCGCAATCCACCGGCTCCGGGGTGATCATTAATGGTCGCCGGGGACTGGTGCTGACCAATGCTCATGTTTTGGCAGGCGGCAGCGATATCAAGGTCAGGACTATCAGCGGTGAAGAATACTCTGCCGAGATTGTCGGCTCTGACGCAGATTTTGACCTTGCGGTGCTTAAAATCAAAGGTGCGGGCAATCTGCCGCAGGTTGCCATGGGTGATTCCTCGGATATTTATATCGGTGAAACGGTCATTGCTATCGGCAACCCCTTTGGCTACACCCACACGGTGACTACCGGGGTGGTTTCCGCGCTCAAGCGCGCGGTTAAATCAAAAGAGGGTGCGTATACAGATTTTATCCAGACCGACGCAGCCATTAACCCCGGTAACAGCGGCGGTCCGCTGCTGAATATCATGGGCGACCTGATCGGTATTAACTCTTTTATTCAGGCCCGTGCCGAGGGTATCGGCTTTGCCATTCCCATTAACCGGGCCAAACGGGTGGTTAAGGAGTTGCTTGAGTCCGGTAAGGTTTCCCCGGTCTGGCTGGGACTGAGCGGTCAGGATCTTGACCAGAGTTCGGCCAGTTATTTCGGCTTGTCCCGTGTCTATGGAATGCTGGTTACCGATGTGCATAAGGACACCCCGGCTGCTTATGCGGGCTTAAGACCCGGTGACGTTGTTCTGAAGATCAACGGAATTGAGGTAGAAGATAAGTCCGGCTATCTGGCTTTGCTCCGGGTGCAGACCCGCAGTGAGGATGTGGACCTTGAAGTGCTTCATGACGGCAAAATCCGCCATGTGGTAGTCCGTCCACAGTCACTTGAATCGCAGCAGGTCCGGTCACAGGCATGGTCCCGCTGGGGTATGGTTGTGGATAAGGATTCACGTGGACGCGGTATGCTGGTCAGCAAGGTGCGCAAGAACAGTGCCTCCGCAAGGCTCGGCCTTCAACCCGGCGATAAAATTCACCAGATCGGCAACCATCGCGTGGATTCGCAAAAGGATTTTCTCGACTCTTTTCTGCGCTATCGCATGAACAACAAGGTTATGCTTAAAATTCAGCGCGGACGTAACTTTTATTATGTGAAGCTGAATAGTTAGGAATAAGTTTTGATGAATTGAGAGAGGCGTGCAGTCCATTGCGGATTGCACGCCTTTTAATTTTTATTGGTATTCTTGAAGAACAGAGTAAACAGGCCCTTCGGGCGTGAGTACGCTTTTGTAGAGAGTGAAGCCGTTGATCTGTGCTTCGGGCAGTTCTATACCGTTGATTTTTTTTGCCAGCGCGGCCCAGTCATCCTGGGCTGCTTTTTTGACCCTGCCAAGAGTCAGATGGGCATGGCAGGATTTTTTGTTTGGCTCAAAGCCAAGTTTCGCCAGACCTGATTCAACTGCTGCGGCGGTGGAGCAGATTTCTTTTGCTCCCTGCTCCAGTCCGATCCAGATTACATGCGGCTTATCAGAGGCCGGGAAGAATCCTGCCCCTGCGGCTGTCATTTTAAAGTTTACAACCGGGATTTTTTTCAGTACTCCCTGCACCTCGGCAAGTTTGTCTTCCTCGACATAGCCTAGGAATTTGAGGGTGAAGTGCATGTTTTCAGGCTTGACCCATGCTATTTTGGATTCCAGCCCTTCGCGCAGGGGACCGTATGCTTCGCTTATCCTTTCCTTCCATTCCCCCGGCACGGGGTGTGCAATAAATGTGCGTATCTTTTTCATATTATCCCAGCCTGTTAAGGTGTTTATGAACCGGGTGTGGAAAAAGTGAAGAAGAATTTCAACATTCCGAACAATATATCATCATTATTACTGTTAGCGTTGGAGTTGTTTACGTAGGTCAGGTCCGGGACAATTGAAAAGTTGTCGGTGAGCTTGACCTGATAGTAGGTTTCATAATGGAACTCCATATCTTTGTTCGCAGTATGTTTGTTGCCTTGAACTCCACCCGCAGCAACGCCCCAGACATCCTGTTCCCTGCCGGGAATGGGGCCAAGCCAATGTGTACCTGCTGACCATGTCCAGGTGATGTTGTTCACTGCTCCGTTGCCCTTGCCCAGTCTGGCGAAGATTCCGAAGTCTTCAGTGATATCCTGATCCATGTTAAAGGCGATGCCCCAGTTTGTTGATTCTTCACTTCCGTCAATGCGCGGCTGGTCATAAGTGTTGGTCCAGCCGAAGATGCGGTAATTACCTTTCAGTTTACCAAAACTGGGCGAATATGTCAGCTGTGCGCCCAGGAGCGGGCTGTCGGTCATGTCTTCAAAGGTATCTTTGCGATCATTGTCCGGGCGTCCGGCATAGGAGGAGGCCTGGGTCAGTATGGTGAATTTGAATTCATCAACCGGGTTTATTCCACCGGCAATGATGGGCATGTTGGCATCAATGGCATCAAATATGGGCTCGTTGTTGAACATGGAGTTAACGAACTGGATACGTCCGTTTCCGGCAAAACGGTTCTCATCCATAAAGGATTCCGGGTCGGTATAGCCGAGGGATATGAAAGCTTTTTTGTCTGCAAAATGTTGGGTGTAGAGTACATCTGAAATGGACGCTTCACCGCCGGGGCTGGTACGTGAGGCCTGTGAGTTCAAGGGTGAGAGTACAAGACCGCGGCTTGAAGGGTTGCTGTGTTTGTCCGATACGCCGCCCTGAACTTGGAAGAAGAATTTTCCGTCTTCGATCGGTTCCCAATGCAGCCTGACCCTAGCTTTGAAGGCTCCGTATTCACTTCCGCTCTGCGACTGCCCGTCAATTTTGGTGCTGCTGTAGTCTTGTATGTAACCGAGAATATCACCTTCAATAGTCAATGGTCCGGTGGCATTCTGAACTTCGTCCCAGGCTTGGCGGAACTCTTTTAGCAGTACGGACTGGTGGGTTTCTTTCTGACCGTGCAGGTTGAGGCTTTTGCGTAGGGAATCGCGGCAGAAACCGTTTGAAGCGCAGCAAAGGACAAGGAGAATGATCATGAGGAGCGTCTTTTTCATTTGCGATTAACTCTCTTTCAGAAGCTGGTGCAGTGTTTCAAGTACGGTTTGCAGGCTCTGGTGTTTGACACTCATGCGGTCACCGCTGAATATGAATTTTTCAGCGTATGTTTTGCCGTTTATATGCCAGCCCATCCAGACAGTGCCCACGGGTTTGTCCGGGGTGCCGCCTGTAGGTCCGGCAATGCCGGAAAGGGATATGCCCACATCCACATTCAGAGTCTTGCTGACTCCTTCAGCCATGGCCCGGACAACGGGTTCACTAACTGCTCCGTGCTCCATGATGGCTGTTTCCGGCACATGGAGCTGGGCCATTTTTACTTCATTAGAGTAGGCTACAATGGCCCCGGAGAACCATGCGGAGCTGCCGGAGAAGTCAGTCAGGGTAGCGGCCACAAGGCCTCCGGTGCAGGATTCCGCAGTGGACATGGTCCAGCCTTTTCCAACCAGAATTTTTCCGATAGATGGTACGATGCTTTCAATCATGCGGGTACGTTATACCGATTCAGGTAATATTTAAAGAGGCAGATGCTGCATATTGTTTAGTGTGAAGTGAAATGGTAGGCTTTGTTTTTTGATGCCTAACCGAAGCGGAATAAGCCTATGGCCTTGAATAATATTACAAGTTTTGTCTGGAAAAGACATCAGAACCACTGGAGCTGGATCATTATGCTCGGTTCCCTGTTTGTATTGGTCATAGCTTTATGGGTGAAATCTGTACTTCTTACCTTGTCTTTTATTGCCGGGATAGCTGTTTCCATGCTGGAACTGCCGGAGCCGACCCCACCTTTTGCGCTTGTGGGTAAAGCTATTGAACATGAACGTAATTGGTTGGAATCTCCGTGGGGCTGGAAAAAGGGTTTGCAGGGTTTCGGCATGTTTGCCAGCGTGGTATACGTCTTTTTATCCTGCTGGGGGGAGAGCTTGATGGCTCTGCTACTTCTGGTGGGAATTTATGCCAATATCGCTTGTGTTTATGGAAATAAGCGCATGGGAATTGATGATTTGTAGGGATTTTCTGTAATTTGATGCCAGAATCCCCTTTATTAGTGTGCTGAGATTCGCTACTAGTGTTGCGTCCGTCAGGATCTGATTTTTCGCAGGCAATGGCTTGAGACGAGCCTTTTTTATATAGATGATATCAGGAGAATGAAATGCTCGATTTGAAATTTGTACAGAACAATCTGGATGTAGTTCGCGAAAGCCTCGAAAAAAGAGGTTCCAAGCTTGATGTTAATGAATTCAGTGAGCTGGATTCCCGCCGTAAGTCTCTCTTGCAGGAAGTGGAGGCTCTCAAGGCCGAGCGTAACTCTACTTCCGGCGAAATTGCCAAGATTAAAAGAGAAGGGGGCGATGCTTCCGAGATTATCGCCCGCATGGGTGAAGTTTCCGGCAGGATCAAAGCCCTTGATGAAGATCTTAAAGATATAGAAACCGCAGAACGTGAGTGGCTTGTTTCTGTTCCCAACATGCCGGACGATTCCGTTCCTTTCGGTAAAACCGAGGACGATAACCCGGTAATCCGTCATTGGGGCGAGAAACCTGAATTTGATTTCACTCCCCGTGAACACTGGGATCTGGCTGTGGAGCTGGGCGGCGTTGATTTCGAACGTGCTGCCAAGCTGACCGGGGCGCGTTTTGCCGTACTCAAGAAATGGGGTGCCAGACTGGAAAGGGCACTGACATCTTTCATGGTCGACGTTCAGACCATGGATCACGGTTACACCGAAGTCATTCCCCCTTACATCGTCAATCGCGATTCCCTGTTCGGTACAGGGCAGCTTCCTAAGTTTGCCGAGGACCTCTTCAAGCTGGAAGATTGGGAATATTTCCTGATCCCCACTGCGGAAGTTCCGCTGACCAACCTGCACCGCGATGAAGTGCTCACCGAAGACGATCTTTCCGTTGCTTACTGCGCGCCGACTCCCTGTTTTCGTTCCGAAGCAGGTTCCTACGGTAAAGATACCAAAGGCTTGATTCGTCAGCACCAGTTCCACAAAGTGGAAATGGTCCGTTTTGCCCATCCGGACAAATCTTTTGACGATCTTGAGAAGATGACCGGACACGCCGAGGAAATCCTCAAGCGTCTCGGATTGCACTACCGGGTCATCACCCTGTGCACCGGTGACATGGGCTTCGGCTCCAAGAAGACCTATGATATCGAAGTATGGCTGCCCGGTCAGGACAAGTTTCGCGAGATTTCTTCCTGCTCCAACTGCGGAGATTTTCAGGCCCGCCGCGCTAACATCAAGTTCCAGCCTAAAGACAGCAAGAAAAAACAGTTCGTCCACACCCTGAACGGCTCCGGCCTTGCCGTGGGACGTACTTTTGTTGCTGTGGTTGAAAACTACCAGCAGAAAGACGGTTCCATTGTGGTTCCCGAAGCACTGCGTCCCTACATGGGCGGATTGGAAGTTATTACTGCTGATTAGACGCTGTAAATATAAAATTGAAAAGGGCAGTCCGCGTGCGGGCTGCCCTTTCTTGTATGGTTTGCTTCTGACATGAAAAGAAAATGGCTGCCGTAAAAACGACAGCCATTGCTGAAATTTTTATTTGGGCAGGTAAAATTACAGATCCAGCCCCTGCTTTTTATAATCATTAAGCTTGTTGCGCAGAGTTCGTACTGAGATACCCAGCAATTCGGCGGCCTTGGTGCGGTTGCCGGAGGTCTGGTCGAGGCTCTTGATGATCAGCTTTTTTTCCATTTCGGAAATGGGCATGACTCCAAATTCGGCAGCCACGCCGTCTGCGGTTGCAGGCTGATTCTCTTCCGGAGCTGCTCCGTCGCCTACATGAGGTTCGTCCGGCATCCATGCGTCGGGGTCGTTGAGGAAATGTTTGGATTCAATGGGGCCTGCACCAGCCAGAAGGACAGCCCTTTCCATGAGATTCTGCAATTCGCGCACGTTGCCGGGCCATTCATAGTCCAGCAGCCATTTCACTGATTCTTCGGAAAAGGCGAGGGGCGCGAGTCCGTACTCTGTGCAGTATTTGTTTACGAAAAATTTTGCCAGTAAGAGAATGTCTTCCCCGCGCTGGGCGAGGGCCGGAAGTTTGAGCGGAATGACGTTCAAGCGGTAAAAAAGGTCCTGCCTGAATTTCCCTTCCTTGACTGTTTCTTCAATGGCCCGGTTGGTGGTGGCCAGAACGCGTACATCCACCTTTACGGTTTCCACGCCGCCCACACGGTCGATTTCACCTTCCTGTAAAACTCTGAGCAGTTTGGCTTGCAGTCCCAGTTCCATTTCAGTGATTTCATCAAGGAGGATGGTTCCGCCGGAAGCCAGTTCAAATTTACCGAGCTTGCGGTTAATGGCTCCGGTGAATGCGCCTTTCTCATGACCGAAAAGTTCTGATTCCAGCAGGTGTTCGGGTAGTGCGGCACAGTTGATGGCTACGAAAGCCTTATCGTTGCGGTCAGAATGGTGATGCAGGAAACGGGCGAACATTTCCTTACCGGTTCCTGATTCACCTGAAATAAGTACTGTGGCCTTGGATTTGGCCACCTGTTTGGCAAGGCCTAATACGCGGGCCATGGCCGGGTGCTGGCCTATAATCTGGTAGCGTCCCTGTGTGCCTTTTTGTTCCGGTGCGCTTGCTTTCTCCGTTGTGCCCAATTGTTCCGGTGCGGGCATGGATGAGGGTTTTTCATCGGGAAGCATTAGCTTGATTTTTTCCCATGAAAGAGGTTCAAGCCAATAGTCACGGGCACCCAGCTCCATGAATTTTTGTGCTTCGTCAGCTGAACCGTTGCGGGAAAAGATTACCACTGGAGGAAAATTTTCAATATTTACAGCTTCGGCCAGAAGTGCCTGAGCAGAATAGCCCTGCATAATCGGCCTTGTAAAAATAAGGCACGGTTTTGACTTTTTGATAAAATTGACCGCTCCGGCAAGATTGTCGGCCAGTCCGGCTTGAAACCCCGCTTCTTTAAGGGGGGAAAACACGGACGTCACTGACTGGGGTTCGGCTATGAATAGTAATGTACTCTCAGGCATCTAGATTCCATATATCTAAGTGAGAACCTTTTCAACTCTATATATATGATTAAAGCTGATAAATTAGGGGAAGGCACTACAAATAGGGCAAAAAAGCAGTTTTGACATGGTCACTTATGTTTTTGGTGGATGGAATCTATTAGAATCATGACGATTTAAAGTTTGTGCTGCGGATTTATCAGCTTTCTTTCATATTGATTAGAAAGGAATTATTATGATCAAAACGCAAGAAAGTTAAAAATAATTTCGATTTACGAAATCAACAATATTGTGTGGAGTTGGTTTTTACAGGAAAAAACAGGTGTGTTTTTAACAAAAATGATTTTTCGCAAGATAGATAATTCGCAAAACGCTAAAAAAAGAAGGGTTCATCCAAGATAGAGGTGGACTTGCCGAATTTTGTTCCATTTGGTACCCGTTTTTGTCGAGCTAAGAACAATTTTTTTACGGGATTTGTACAAAAGTGATAAAGTTTAACAATGTTAATAAATACTACGGTGACTATCACGCCTTGAGGGATCTTAACCTTCATATTAAAAAAGGCGAAGTCGTTGTTGTCTGCGGACCTTCCGGGTCTGGTAAGAGTACCATGATTCGTTGTATTAACCGTCTTGAACCTATTCAGGAAGGTGAAATACTTGTAGAAGATATGGATGTGAACGGAACGAGAGTAAATCTGCCCCTGCTGCGTGCAGAGATCGGATTTGTCTTTCAGTCTTTCAATCTCTATCCGCATATGACGGTTTTGGAAAATATCCTACTCGCACCGACCATGGTTCGGAATATGAAACGCAAGGATGCTGAAGATCTGGCCATGGAACTTCTTTCCAAGGTAAATATCCCGGACAAAGCCGGGGACTATCCTTCCCAGCTTTCCGGCGGCCAGCAGCAGCGTGTGGCCATTGCCCGCGGTCTGGCCATGCGTCCTAACATCATGCTTTTTGACGAGCCGACATCCGCCCTTGATCCGGAAATGATCAATGAGGTTCTGGATGTAATGAAGGCTCTGGCCCGTGAGGGTATGACCATGGTCTGTGTTACCCACGAGATGGGCTTTGCCCGTGAGGTTGCAGACCGGGTTATCTTCATGGACGAAGGTTCCCTCATTGAGGAAAATACCCCGGATGAGTTCTTCCACAATCCGCAGCATGAGCGTTCCAAGCTCTTCTTGAGCAAGATTCTTTCGCATTAGGGAATTCCCCATCATCAATATGGTGGGTGTATATAGTGAGGTGAGGTCGTTGCCTGTAGGTATGTATTTACAGGCTCAGTATCAGGAAGCTCGCGGTTTCCGGTGTCGGGGATCGCTCTTTTGTATACTCTTTGTCTATTTCCACGCAGGAGGAAGAATGAAAAGATTTATGACTCTGGCTCTCGCAGCCGCTCTGGTTATGGCTTTTGCTGCAACTGCTTTCGCAGGTGCCACTTATGACAAGATCATGAAAGACAAGGTTATCCGTGTCGGTATCATGACTGACTCCATTCCCGGTGCGTTCTACAACGCCAAGAAAGAATGGGTTGGTTTTGATGTTGATATCGCTAACGAAATTGCAAAACGCATGGGCGTTAAAATTGATCAGGTTCCTGTCAGCAACAAGACCCGTATCGGTTTCCTCCAGCAGGGCCGCATTGACATTTCCGTTTCCAACATGACTCACAAGCGTTCCCGTGATAATTCCATCGACTTTTCCATTACCTACTTCTTCGACGGTCAGAAGATGCTTGCTCCTAAAGGCAAGTTCTCCACCCTTAAGGATTTCGTAGGCAAAAGAGTTGCTGTTATGCAGGGTACTACTTCCGAGCTTAACGTTAAGAACCTGCTCAAGGAACTTGGCGATGCTGCTCCTAAAGTTATCTCTTACCAGAAAGAGTCCGAGTGCTTTCAGGCTTTGCAGATGGGTCGCGTAGACGCATGGTCCACTGACTCCACCATCCTGCTCGGCTACTCCGCACAGGTTCCCGGTAAATACGAACTGGTTGGTGACTTCTTCTCCAACGAGCCTTACGGCATCGGTCTGGTTGAAGATGATTCCAAGCTCCGCGACACCGTTAACTTCACCCTTCAGGATATGTGGAAAGACGGTACCTACGAAAAGATCTACAACAAGTGGTACGGTCCCGACACCAAGTACTACTTCCCCCTTACTGAAAAAATCGAAATGTGGCCCTAGGCTTCTTTTGATATGCTAGACAGGCGGGGTCCCGTGGCCCCGCCACTTTTTAATTTGAAGACAAAGAGAAAGTTTCTGCAATGATCAACCGCTATCTGGAAAAAACTTGGGTTCAGTACCTGTGCCTGACCACTGTTGTGGGTCTGCTGGTCTATTATTTCGGCTGGGTCTTCGACTTCGGCTACAAATTTGACTGGTCTGTTTTATACAAGGAAGATCCCTCATATGGCGAGGTTCTGGGTGGAATGCTCGTCACCGGGTTGAACCTGACGGTCAGCATTTCCTTGATGAGTTCGGCTATTGCGCTGGGACTCGGTATTCTTTTCGGGCTGGGACGGCTCTCGCAGTTCAAGCCGGTCTATTATTTCAGTACCTGTTATGTTGAATTTTTCAGAAACACACCGCTGCTGGTGCAGCTTTTCTTCTGGTATTTTGCACTGCCCATGGGCTTGCCTGAAGGAATCCGCAATTTTCTTTTTGATCAAAATTTCGAGATGCTGGCCGCTACGGTCGGACTCGGCATCTACACCAGTTCCTTTATGGCTGAGGTTATCCGCGCCGGTATCCAGTCCATTCCCAAGGGGTTGTTGGAAGCGTCCTATTCATCCGGGCTGACCCCGTTTCAGACCTTGACCAAAATTGTTCTGCCGCTGGCCTTCCGGGCTATTATCCCGCCGCTGGGCAGTGAGTTCCTTAACAATATGAAGAACTCCTCGCTGGCTATGGTTGTGGGTGTTCCTGAGCTTTGCTGGGCTTCGCAGCAGATTGAGGGCATGACCTTTAAAGGTTTTGAAGCCACCACTGCTGCCACGGTCATCTATTTGTCCCTGTCCCTGACTATCGCCGGTATCCTGACCTTGGTTAACTGGAAGTTGCAGATTGTTCCGGTTAAGGACCGTACTATGGGGCATAAGTTTGCGCACTTGCTTTTCTGGCCCTTTGAGGCTCCGTTTGCTTTTCTGGCAAAAATGCATCGCAGAATGAAGCGCAAGCGTCAGGATGATTTCAACCTTTCCCGTGCACAGGCCGCGCGCAAGGCTTTTCTGGCTAAACTTTCCAAAGTGTTGGGTTTTGTCTGGAAGGCTACTTTTCTCGTCTGTTTGGCCTTTCTTATTTTCTCAGCTGTCTACGGTGTTTCAAAATTTAATTTTCAGGTCATCCGCGATAATATCGGAACTTTGCTCTGGTGGAGATTTCCTCAAGGTGATCCCAATGAAATCCTCTGGGGACTGGGCGGGTTGTCTTTCTCCATCATCATGTCGGTGATCGCAATTTCAGTAAGTTTTTTTATCGGACTCATTGTGGGTATCGGGCGTACGTCCAAGAATAAACTTTTCCTGATTCCGTCCACCCTGTACATTGAGCTGATTCGCGGAAACCCGCTGATCATGGTCATTTTCTGGATTTATTTCTTTATCCCCATCCTGACCGGTCATTTCCTGAATGTGTTCTGGTCGGCTACTATCGCTCTGACTGTTTTTACCGGGGCCTATCTGGCTGAAATCGTTCGTTCCGGTATTCAGAACCTGCCTCCCGGACAGTTTGAGGCAGCGGTCTCCACCGGTCTGACCTACTGGCAGGCCATGCGCAAGATCATTCTGCCGCAGGCCCTGAAGCAGATGCTCCCGGCCATTGTGGGGCAGTTCATCGCTATCTTCAAAGATACTTCGCTGGCCTTTGTTATCGGTGTTCTGGAGCTGACTTTTGTGGCTCAGGGACTGAATAACAGGCTTATGATCTATCCCTTTGAAATTTATACCACCGTCGCATTTTTGTACTTTATTTGTTGCTACCTGATGAGTCTCGTGGCAAGACGACTCGAACGGAAACTCTCTACTGAGACTTTCCGGTTGCAAATGTAATTGATCTCCCTCCCCCTGTTTGATTCTGTTCTACAGGGGGAGGGTTGTTGAATAGAAGCGTTTCGGAGTTGTCTAATGCTCGGTAAGAGTGTCCCTGTTTTTTGCTATCATGCCGTCTGTGAAGAAGACGGTCATTCCCCTGCCACCTTTGCCTCCCATCTTGATATGATGCTGGAGATGGGTTTCAAGACCATCACCGCTGACCATCTTTTTGAAATCTGCATGGGGCGTAAGCCTATTGACGATAAATATGTGGTGCTCACTTTTGACGATTGCCACATCAGCAATTGGATCAACGTGGTTCCCTTGCTGGAAGAGCGGGGTATGACCGGGATCTTTTTTGCGGTCAGCGATTTTATTGGGCAGGGCAAGATCAGGTCCGGGGCGGATGTGAAAGAAATTCTGCCCATGCGCGAGTCTTTTATCAAGGCTCTTTCCGAAAACGACAATTCCCAGTTCATGAACGAGGCGGAACTCAAATCGCTGGTTCATGACAAGGGCATGGAAGTCTACGCCCACACCTGCCGCCATCAGGGCTGCTTTAAAGATTTTCGCTTCAAAGGCAATTTTTCAGCAGATTCTCATTGGTCCACTTGGGGCGTTTATCGTAAATTCAATCCCGAATTGCCTACTTTTGATTACGGCAGCGCGTTCGCCTATAATGGCTTATGGCCTCAGTTTCGCAAGGGCAAAGTCTCTTTCAAGCGTCGCTCCGATGATGAAAGACGAAAATTTATCCGCGAAGATTTCAAACGCAGTCTTGATAAAATTAAAAAGATCAATGGTGCGCGCCGTCAGTTCTTCTGCTGGCCTTGGGGTGATTTTGATTCCATTGGAATGCAGGAAGCCGCCGCAGCCGGATTTTCCGGGACCTTCACCCTTGAGCGTTCCGCAAACATACTCGGCACTGATCCCATGCGTATCAACCGTATCGGTGTTGGCAGCAGTAAGGACGCCGATTGGATCAAGAAACGGCTGCTCATGTATTCCCATGAAGCTCCGGCTATGGTCTGCTTCAAATTTTTCACCAAACGCAATGATGTGGGCAAGGTGCTCTACATAACCGATACCGACAAGCTATCCGGCGGCAGCAGGCAGCTTATCAACAGTGCTCGGGCCATGCTTCAGGCGGGGCTTGGCGTAGTTGCGGTCTTGGCTCCCGGTTCCAAGCTTATTCCTGAACTGGAAGAGATGGGTGTGGAAGTGATCATTCTTGATGATTTTAAGAACATGCTCGCTGCGGCAACTTTCTTGTCCCATGTAATTGAAGAGCATCAGGTGGATGTGGTCCATACTTATCACAACCGTGCGGTCAAGATCGGTTGTATTTCCAAGGGATTGTCATTGCTGGGCGGGCGCAAATTCAAACTTTTCTTTAACCGGGGCGTTATCTACAAGCCCAATCCGCTGGCACCGCTCTTTTCGCTCATCGGTAACGGTTATATCTGCAATTCCGCCAAGAGCCGCCAAGTGCTGCTTAAGCACGGGGTTCTGCCGGGGCGGGCGCAGGTGGTCTATAATTCTTTTGTGGGCGGGGGACGCAAGCCCAAACGCGCTGCCGAGACTTCCATTATCTACGTGGGCAACGAGGGGCATGCCAAGGGGCCGGACGTATTCATCAAGTCCGTAGACCGTCTGCTGGCGCAGGATAAATGCGAAGGCGTGCGTTTTATTGCAGTGGGTATGGAAGACCTTTCTGCCTACCGCGATGTTGCCTCTCCGGCAACTCTGGAGCGCATTGAGTGTCCGGGCTACATACCCCATGAGGAAGTGGTCAAGCTGCTGGCTGCCTCACATATTTACGTCATGAGTTCACGGCAGGAATCAATGCCTAATACCCTGCTTGAAGCTTTTGAGTGCGGGCTGGCCGCCATCTGCACCAATGCCGGCGGAACCGGCGAGCTTATCCGCGACGGGGTTAACGGTTTTCTCTGTGAAGTGGAAGATACCGAAGCTCTTGCTGTGAGTATGAAGAAGCTTATTGAAGACGGAGAACTGCGCAGTGAAATGGGCCGTCTGAACCGCAGGATCGTGCGTTCTTTCATGTCCAGCACAGCCAAGGCCCAGTCTTTGCTGAAGGTCTATTCCTCTTTGCCCGGAGATAAACCGCAGATTGAACTGCCGGATATTGACCGCTTGATTAAGAGATAGCTTTGCGAAGTTTATCACCGAAGTTATCGCCGAGCCATTGTTCAGCCGGGGTCAGTTCGTGGGTTGGATTCCAGATGTAGTAGAAGATTCCTTCCTGTTCGTTCTCAGCGAGACTTACCGGAAGTTCCACCAGATTGCCTGAAACAAGGTCCTCGGCAACCATGTTGCGGGGCAAACCAGCCCAGACCGTTCCGGCAAGAACCAGACGGTGGATCAAACGGCTGTCCTCAAACTTCCAGACCTGTTCACTTCTTCTGAATGAATCCGGGAGCCGGGTTCCGTGCTGACTCATGCCCATGGCCTGCTTGTGAAATTGCAGTGTCTCTTTACTTATTTTATCCATGCCCGCTAACGGATGGATTGGTGCTGCCACTGCGCAGAATTCCATAATGGACAGTCTGTTATAGGAAAGCCCGGAGGATGCAATATTGGCCACCGGAATATCCACCCCCACGTCCGCCTGACCTGAGTTTACATTTTTCTGCACGTCCCCCACTGCCCCCCAGAGTACTTCCAGTTCGATGCTCGGGAATGCTTTTTCGAAAGCATCAAGGACCTGAGTTGTTATATGTAGGGGCACGTACTCGTCCAGTGCCAGACGTAGCAATGTCTGTTCTCCGAAAGCGAGGCGATCTGCGTATTTGATAAGACTTTCCGAGTGGCGCAAAAGTTTGCGGGATTTGAAAAGCAGTTCCTCTCCTTCCACAGTAAGTTGTGGGTATTTACCGCTGCGGTCAAAAAGGGTGACTCCGAGGTCGTCCTCAAGATTGGCAATGGCCGTGCTGATCTGGCTCTGCACCTTGCCCAGCCTGCGGGCGGCGGCGGAAAATGATCCCGCATCAGCTGCGGTGACAAATGCTTCCATGTGTTCAAGTGAAAATCTCATGTTTGCTCCATCTATCTTGTTTTCAGATTGATTGTATCTTTACCAAACTGGTTTAAAGATTAAAAGAGATAAAAAAACACCTCGAGCAAGGAGAGCAAAAATGCAAACAACATTACGTTCACCCATATTTCGGGCTATATTCGTTTTAGTCATTGATATTTCTCTGATGGTTTTAATGACCCCGATCCTGTCGCTAGTCCTTTGGCTGAATTCCGATATTACCGGGAGGTTCATGATAGTGGTTTCGCTTCTGACCATCCCGATTCACTTTGTCTACACTTATTTGTTTGACCGTATGCTGCTGCGTCAGGGCAGGTCTCTGTATGAACGTAATTTTAGGCTGCGGGCGATTCATGCCCTGCTGCTTGAAGCGATTATGCTGCCTGTTATCGTACCCATAGCTATGCATATGTTGGATGCTGGGTTTGCCAAGGCCGTATTTTTAAGCCTGTTTATGGCAGTGCTTATGGGGGCGTATAACCTGTTTATGAATAAGGCTTTTGATTCTCAGGAGGAGGTGGGAATAGATGCGCACTTCCAAAGATAGATTACGTCACACAATCCTGTTTGAAATTGTGCTGGTGCTTCTGATCGGGCCGCTGCTTTCAGTCATGCTGGGCAAGTCCCTGCATACAATGGGTGTCATAACCATAACTCTCAGTCTCATCGCCATGGTGGTTAACTATTTTTATAATCTGGCCTTTGACTATGCGCTTCTGCGGCTGGGGCGGCCCGTTTATGAAAGGGGGCCAAAGCTTAGGGTATTGCATTCAGTTTTTTTTGAGCTTTGCCTACTGGTCTTTTCGCTTCCATTGGTCATGCTCCTGCTGGATTATTCATTCATGCAGGCTTTGATGCTGGACCTGGGATTTGCCATGTTTGTCCCAGTCTATGCTTTCTTTTTTAATGTCATCTATGACCGGACTTTCCCGGTTGTTGCGGTGCAATAAATATCAGGCCCCGAGATATTGTCTGCTGATGGAGAAGAGTTGAAAAAACTCTTCTCCATTTTTGTTTTCACAAGAACTGTTGTAGACGTTATCCCTTTTGGTTAACGTGGGTTGGAAATTATCCATCCATTAGCGAGAAGGGAATATACATGGGCAAACTTTACAGCGATACTTACTGGTCTGATATGCACGAGCCTGTGCGCCGCAAACTCTTGATGGGGTCTGTGGGGGCGAAGCATCTTTTGGAAACCGGAGCGCATGCTCTGGAGTCCGATCCGCAGCTGGGCGTTGAATTGCTGTTGGCAGCCTACGTATCTAATTCTCTGGATGGAAATATGGCTGCACAGCTGGCCCAGATCGAAGGTTTGCTTCCGCTCTTTCCTTCCTCTGTTTCTTCATGTCTCAAAGGTGTTGTTTCTCACTGGAAACAGCCGGATAATCTATCTTATTTTATGCGTATTGCCTCCAAAAGGGACGATGCAAAGGTAAAGAAATACATTCTTTCTTCCCTTGAAAAAGAACCGGGAAATCTTTTCTGGATACAGCAGGGCTTGGTGCATGCCGGGGCCTTTGCGGATTTTAAATTCGGGCTGGAACTTTTGTCCGGGGAATTCCCGGCTGAGATCATCCCGGCAATCAATTCTTCCAAATCCTATTTTCATTACCTGAGCGGTAACGCTGCTGAAGCTTTTCCATTGCTTATGTCCGCGTCCGATGTATTCGGTTTGAATAATATGGTCCATCTTGCTGCATCCGTGGCTCTTAAGTTGGGTGAGCGCGAAACAGCTATGTCGATTCTTGCCGGGGCCGTTGATGCGCAGCCGTGGCGGGTTTCCGAAGCCATGCGCTTGTATGATCTGGCTTGCGGGCTGGATGAGAAAGCCGTTCCCTTGCCCGGCAGTCTGGCTATTCTTCTTTACTGCTTCAACAAATCTGAAGAACTGGACGCGACCCTTGCTTCCCTGCATGCATCCGAGCTGCACGGGGCCAAAATTTTCATGCTTGATAACGGCTCGTCCGACGGAACCGCCGAGATCATTAGCAAGTGGCAGTACGAGTTCGGCAAGCAGATGGTGCGCATTGATCTGCCTGTTAATGTAGGAGCCGCCGCTGCCCGCAATTGGCTCATGAAGGAACCGCAGGTGCAGGAATGTGATTTTGCGGTCTACCTTGATGACGACGTGGAAGTGCAGCCGGATTGGATTTTCCGTTTTGGTGCGGCGGTTGAAGCTTATCCTGAAGCCGGGGTCTGGGGATGTAAGGTTCTGGATCACGCAGCTCCTTCAGTGATGCAGTCTGTGGACCTGCATATTATCCAGCCTGTAGGTGACGAGGGCGAAGGGCCGGAGGTGGATTTGAGCAAGATCGCACCTAATCCGTTTCGTTGTTCGGACCTGCATCTCTATCTTTTAGACAGCGGTTTTTTTGATTTCACGCGCCCCTGTGGCTCGGTAACCGGGTGTTGCCACCTGTTTAGAACACAGAAGCTGCTTGACAACGGGGGCTTTTCCCTGTTCCTTTCTCCGTCGCAGTATGACGATCTGGAGCATGATTTGCGCAGTTGCCTGAAGGGTGAATTTCCTGTTTATCAGGGACATCTGAGCATCTTGCACCGCAAGCGGACCGGTTTTGCCAGCCACAGCAATGAAGCGCAGAAAGGCAATGCATTGGGTAATAAATACAAAATGCAGGCTATGCATCCGCGGAGCGAAATATTGCAGATAATGGCTGATGAAGAGAGGCTTCTTCAGTCCGACCTTGAGAAAAAGATGCAGTATCTGGTGCGGAAGGGGATTCTGGCCGGATAGATAAATACAGGGAGAGAGCCATGTCCGACCACGATCAAACCCAAGATTTCCTTAATAATCTGCCTGAACTTGAATCCGGCAAGACCTTCGGTTTTGCCTGTCATCCCGGAGTGCGTTGTTTTAACGCCTGTTGCGGTGATCTCAATCTGATGCTCACTCCCTACGACGTACTTCGTCTGCGCAAAGGTCTGGGACACGACAGCAAGAAATTTATCCACAACCACGCGGAGATTACCCGTACACCGGGTGCCGGTTTCCCCATGTGCAAGTTGCGCATGCTCGATAATGCCAAGCGCAGCTGTCCTTTTGTGCGCGAAGAAGGTTGTTCCATTTACGAAAACCGTCCCGGTGCCTGCCGTACCTATCCTCTTGGCCGTGCTTCACGCATGAGCGAGGAAGGTGAGACCATTGAGCAGTTTTTCATCGTGCAGGAACGGCACTGTTGCGGATTCGAAGAAGACAAGGCTTGGACCAGCGATGAATGGCTTAAAGATCAGGGTCTTGAGCCGTACAATGAAGTCAATGACCGCTACATGCGCATTATGAACCGTGCCCGTCGGGCCGGTGTAGCTCTTGATGAGCGTAAGTTGAACATGGTTTTTCTCGCCCTTTATCAGGTGGACAATTTCATGAATTTCATCAAGGATATGAACGTATTCTCCCGTCTTGATATTTCTGAGGAACGCCAGCAGGCTATCCTTAATGACGAGGAAGAATGTCTTAGTTTTGCCCTCGACTGGGTAGAGCTGATCGTGCTCGGTTCTTCTGAGAATTTGGAGCCTAAGAAGTAAATTTGTCTCCGACGGCTGGGGAAGGGGAACTTTTGGGAAAAGTTCCCCTTCCCCAGACCCCATCCCCTCAAAACTTTTTATTATGCTTCGCATTCAGCTCATTAAGGCGTGCTGGGAATGTCCGTAGTATCTTTTAAGATGTTGCGGTTTTTATTTTACAACCCCCAAAACTCCACTGCCTTCCCAGAAAAGGACAGATAATTAATTACGTAGTGCGCGATGATGGTCGGGTAGATTGAGCCTGTGCAGTACATGCAGATCATGAGTCCTGATCCGGTAATTGCTGTTGCTATGATGGCGACTGGCCCCTGTGACCAGTGGATCAGGCCGAAGATTATGGCTGAGATCAGAAAAATTTGTGGAATGGAATAGTTGCGGTTCTTTAAAGTTGTGAAAGCAAGGCCGCGAAAGATGACTTCTTCGGATATGGCGACCAGCGCGAGGCCGAGAGTCATGTCCAGCGTGTAGAGCGGTGAGTCCGGGCCGACAGGTATGGACCCCAGCCGCAGGGACGGCAGCAGCTTGGACCAGAGTGCAAAGCCCGGTTCATCAAAGCATAGGCCGAGAATTGTTATGCCCATGGTCCAGAAGATGAGCTGTCTGAAGGGCAGGGGCACGAGGCCGAGGTCCGCACGGCTCAGTGTATCTTTTTTTAGCAGATAGAACAGAAGTCCCAGCGGGATAATTTTCGCTCCGTAGTCAATTGCCAGCCAGAGCAGTTCATGTTTAATGAAAATATTGTTGAAATCGTTTAAATAGAACGGCAGGGCGGCAAGGATAAGTAGTGTCGTTTTGTTGTTGGTCAAGCTGATTGCTCCTTGCCAAGTCTTATTTGCTGATTATTAAAGTCTATGCCAGCTTGCCATGCAACGCGGCGAAGCCCTACTAAAAGTTTTTGAAGAGTCCAGAGAAACTTTTTTTAAAAAGTTTCTTTGCCCGCCGGAGGCGAACTCTTTCGAAAAAAAGCGCGAAGCGCATCAAATAATTTCCCGGAGATAAAATATTGTCTGAACAATTAAATATTGAACTAAGTAGCCCCAAGATACTCTCTGCTGATGAATTTGCAAAGGTCAGGGCTGATTTTCCTGCTGATCGTAAGATTGTTTTCACCAACGGCTGCTTTGATATCCTGCATGCCGGACATGTGGATCTGCTCTCCCGTGCACGGGAGCAGGGGGGGGTGCTTGTGCTGGGCTTGAACAGCGATAAATCCGTACGGTCCATTAAAGGTGAAAAACGACCCGTAACCGGGCAGCAACAGCGCGCATTTGTCCTCGCCGGACTGGCCTGCATCGATTATGTGATTTTCTTTGACGAAGACACTCCGTATAACTTGATCAATAAAGTGCAGCCGGACGTGCTGATCAAGGGCGGCGACTGGAGTGTGGATAACATAGTGGGCCGAGATATTGTTGAGGGAAGTGGTGGTAAGGTGCTTTCTTTACCGTTGTTGCCGGGCTATTCAACTACTTCAGTCATACGCTATATTCGTGAGAATGAGATAGAATAAGCTTGTTGTCTCGCAATGCATCGGTTTTAAATATTTTGTTTTTATGCTAGATGTTATCATCTTGCTTGAAGAAATGATTTTTGATTAAGTGTTGACAAGGTGATGATTGTTGGGCTATTAAGCTCGACTCGCTTAGCGAAACGGGCCAATAGCTCAGTTGGCAGAGCCCCCGGCTCATAACCGGATGGTCCCAGGTTCGAATCCTGGTTGGCCCACCACTAATATCATATGGATGCATATCAAAAAATAATCCAGAATCTTTGTGCTTTCTAAGCTGAGAAAGCTGTTGTGCTCCCGGGGGAAAACCCTTGCGGGAGCATATTATTTTATTGTATTTTGATGTGTTGAAGTTGGTTAAGAGTGGAAATAATTGAACATCTTTCCTGTGTGGCCATGAGCAGCCGCGAGTGGATATATGGTGGCCGTTATGAAGACAGCAGAAGTTATCAGCAGGATCGAGTCACTTGTTCCTTCGGGGTTCGCTGCTCCTTGGGATAATTGCGGTGTTCAGATAGCGGGACCGGAAAGGGATGTGGCAAAGATTGCCGTGGCCCTTGATCCGTTGCCGCAGGTTGTTTCTTCAGCCCTTGAATGGGGAGCTCAGTTTATTCTGACCCATCATCCGCTGGCTATTGAAGCAAAGCTGCCCGCAAAGCTGGACTGGTTTCATGATGTGATGAAGCAGGTCTTTTGCGCGGATGCGACCCTTTTTGCTGCGCATACCTCTTTGGATGTGCAGTTCAAGGGAGCTGTTTCGTGGCTCGGGCGTGAGCTTGAGCTTGAAAATCTGCGGGTGCTTGATCATGTTGCGGAAAACGAGGCCGGTGATATACTTGGATACGGTTGTATCGGCGAGTATTCTTCCCCGGTTGTTTTCGCGGATTTTGTCGAGCGTGTTTCGCAGCTTGCCGGGTGCGGGGTTGTAGCCCTGTGCGGCCCGGAACCTGAAAAGGTGGGCTGTGTGGCAATGTGTCCCGGTTCAGGCTCTTCGTTCATGGATAAGGCTTTCGGCCTTGGAGCGGATGTATTCATTACCGGGGATGTTAAATACCACCCTGCACAGGAAAGTGTGGGCGCGGTGCTTGATGTGGGGCATTTTTCTCTGGAAGAAGAGATGATGCGCCGTTTTTCAGTTCTTCTCGGAGAAGAACTTGGAAAAGAAGTGGAAGTTAAATTTTTCGGCGGACGCAATCCTTTTGCCTACCATGTGCAAGGGGAAGGCGTGCGCAGGCCCTGAAATACGGGCTGTCATGACAAAAGAGAATTCACAGGACCGTAGAGGCCTTACGGGACTGTATTGTTAAGTTTCCGAACATCGATGTGGCGGAGGCCTTTATAAAGGCCGTCCGCAAAAGGGGACCCCATAATGTATGAAAAACAGATAGAACAGCTTGTTGTTTTGCAGAAGGTTGATGACGAAATTCTCCTTCTTGAAGCGGAAATCGATCAGGCACCCAAAGATGTGGCTGCCCTTGAATCCCGCAAGGAATCCCTTGAAAAACGCAAGTTGCAGTTGACCGAAAAGCTTGATCTGCTTGCCGAGCAGAAGAAAAAGCTCGAAACCGAAATCGAAGAAGATTCCGTTAAGGTTAAGAAGAGCAAAAGCAAGCTGATGCTGGTCGGTACTACCAAGGAATACCACGCCATGATGCGTGAGATGGACAACCTTGAAAAGTTGAACAGGCTCCGTGAAGAAGAAAAGGTAACCGTCCTTGAAGAAACTGCCCGTCAGACCGAGCTTGAGGCTGACATTGATGGCAAAATCAAGGAACTGGACGAAGAGCTGGACGAAAAGCGTGCCGGTCTCAAGGAAAAGTTGGCCGCTGCCAATGGTCAACTGAACAAACTTACCAAACGTCGTAACAAGGCTGGCGAAGTTGTGCCCAAGCCTATTCTCGGTCGTTACGAGTTTATTCGTTCCCGTCTTTCCCATCCGGTTATCGTGCCTGTTGAAGAAGCAGTCTGCGCTGGTTGTAACATCATGATTCCTCCGCAGGAATACAATGTTTTGCAGGAAGGAAAGCAGATTCTCAGCTGCCCCAACTGCCAGCGTCTTATTTACTGGATTGAGCATATTCCTGAAGCTGCAAAGCCCAAGGCTCTCCGGAAAGACGAAAAATAGTATCTAATTTTAATGGAGTTGGACGGATCATCGCCGCGGCATTTATGCCGGGGAGGAAAGTCCGGGCTCCGCAGGGCAGGGCGCTGGGTAACTCCCAGCGGAAGTGATTCCGGGAAAGTGCCACAGAAAACAGACCGCCCCGGTGATTATTCACCGGAGTAAGGGTGAAACGGTGGGGTAAGAGCCCACCGGCGGGCATGGTGACATGTCCGGCCAGGTAAACCCCGTCCGGAGCAAGACCAAATAGGGAAGTGTTTGAGGCCGGCCCGGCCAAGCTTTCGGGTAGGTTGCTTGAGGTGTATGGTAACATGCATCCTAGAGGAATGATGATCGTTTACCGCAAGGTAGATACAAGACCCGGCTTATAGTCCGACTCCTCTTTTATTGTATAGATTAAAAAGGGGCAGCCTTAGGGCTGCCCCTTTTTTTATAATTAATGCATTCAATGACGGCTTGTAATACAAGGCGGCGAAGCCTTGATAAAAGTTTCTTTGGCCCTCGGAGAGCCGCCGGAGGCAAACTCTTTCGATCAAAAGCGCGCAGCGCATCAAAAAGGATTTAAAAAGTATGAGTAGCTCCGGTGAAACATGGGCCGTACTGCTGGCAGCAGGCAGCGGCACCCGTCTGGCAGAGGCCGCAGGCGGGGTCAAGAAACAATTCCTCGAATGGAAGGGGCTTCCGCTCTTCTGGCATTCCGCCATTACTTTTTCAAGTACTCCTGCTGTTTCCGGCATAGTCTTTGTGTTTCCCCCCGATCAGGTAGATGAAATGCGGGATGTTGTGGCCAAGCTGGACGGTGCTGACTCCCTTGGTATGCGTTTTAAGGTTACAGCCGGTGGAAAGCGCAGGCAGGATTCCGTGTTCAACGGCTTGAATGAACTGCCTTCAGGGTGTACCCATGTGCTGGTTCATGATTCTGCGCGTCCTTTTGCTTCGGTGAAAATGGTCAGTGGAATCATTGATCGTTTGCGTTCCGGTAACGAAGCGGTCATTCCTGCAATTGATGTGACTGATACCATCAAGGAAGTGGAAGACGGAATTGTTGAGAAAACGTTGGTCCGCTCCCGTTTGAAGGCAGTGCAGACCCCGCAGGGCTTTTCATTGCCGACTCTTTATGCCGCCCACAAGCAGGCGGAAGATGAAGGCTGGGATGTGACCGATGACGCTTCCATGGTGGAAATGGCTGGAAAAAATGTTCATATTTGTGATGGAGAAGAGGGTAACATCAAGATGACCAACCCTGAAGATTTGAAGAAGATCGAAGCTGACAAACGGACCATTCCCTGTGTGGGTTGGGGCTACGATGTTCATAGATTCGGTGAAGGGCGGCCTATGGTGCTCGGCGGCGTGCCTATTGCCGGCGGACCGGAAGTTATCGCCCATTCCGATGGTGACGTACTGCTTCATGCTTTGGCTGATGCCGTTCTGGGACTTTTTGGAGGCGGTGACATCGGTCATCATTTTCCGGATACTTCCGCAGCCTGTGAAAATATGTCCAGCGGGATTATTTTGAAAGAGGTTCTGGTTAAGGCTGAAGAGGCCGGAGTGGAGATTGTCCACGTGGACCTGACCGTCATCAGCCAGATTCCCAAGCTTTCCCCGCACCGGGAACTTATCCGCAAAAATATTGCTTCGGTCATGGGACTTGATAAAGCGCAGGTCAATGTGAAGGCCACCACCGAAGAGAAGCTCGGCTTCACCGGCGAGAAAAAAGGCATTAAGGCCGTCGCTGCGGTAACCGGACTGAAACAGATTTAAGGTTAGAACATGAGCGGGAAATTCTTTTTGAAATCAATTCTGGTGTTGGCGCTGCTCGCAGCAGTTGCTGCCGGGGGGTATTTCAAACTGGAAGAGTTTTCCGCTGCCAAGGTCCGTGAGGCTGTAGACCGTCACGCTGATCTGGTTCGGGTGGATTTTGAACGGGCTTTGATCAATCCTTTTGATAAGTCCCTGCATGTCTGGAATATGGATTGCCGTTTTGCTACCGGAGCCGGATGTACGGTCCGGAAGTTGGAAGTGGAGTCTTTTGACCGCGATCATAGCCTGCCCCGCTTTTTTCGGGGAAGGGTTCAGGGAGTGTCCGTCCCGGTTGAGTTTGTTAATCTGGGAACATTGGCCCGAGATTTCCGGAAAATGGGTTATGAAAAATTGGATTTTGACCTATTTGCCGACTACAGCTATGAAGACGAAACCAAACGGCTGTCAGTAAAGTCGATAAATTTTGACGGAGCGGACCTCTGCCGGGTCAGCGCGGGATTCAGTCTCGGCGATGTGAACTTGCAAGGAGCCGGAATAAGCGGTTTTATTGGAACCAGCATGCTTGACGGTTCACTTGTCTGGCAGGATCTGTCCTTTACGGAAAAAGTGGTGGCGTTGTCTGCCGCAAGTGAAGGAGTCGGAGCGGAAGTTTACCGGGAAAAAATGCTTGAGTCCCTGCAATTGGAAATGCAGGAGGCCAGAAGTCTCGGTAACGGCTATGCTGAAAATTTTTATGCCGAACTTATGAAATTTTTAGAAAAACCCGGAAGACTGGTCGTAAGGGCTGATCCTGCGGAACCTGTGCCCCTGATTTATATGTTCATGGGGCGCAGCTTTGAAGAACTGCTTGACCTTTATGGCATTACGGTCGAGGCAAATTTTTATTCAAGAAAATAAGGAGTGGCTATGCGCCTATACAATACACTCAAGCGGAAAAAAGAAGAGTTCGAGCCTTTGAACGGCAATAAGGTAAATCTTTACGCCTGCGGAATCACTGCTTACGATCTCTGCCATATCGGCCATGCCCGTTCTTCCGTTGTTTTCGATATTCTGGTCCGTTACCTGCGCTTCAAGGGTTACGATGTTACCTTTGTGCGCAACTTCACTGATATTGATGACAAGATCATCAACCGGGCCAATGAGACCGGAGTTACAGCCACCGAACTTGCTGAGAAATTCATTGGCGAATTTTACGTGGATATGGATAAGCTGAACATTCTGCGCGCGGATATCGAGCCCAAATGCACCGAGCATATTCCGGAAATGATTGAGCTTACCCAGAATCTGATTGAAAAGGATCATGCCTACTCCACTCCTTCCGGTGATGTTTATTTTAAGGTTCGTTCTTTTGATGATTACGGGAAGCTTTCCGGCAGGAACATCGAAGACCTGCAATCCGGTGCGCGTATTCAGCCCGGCGAAGAAAAGAAAGATCCCCTTGATTTTGCTCTTTGGAAAGCAGCCAAGCCCGGCGAACCTTCCTGGGAAAGTCCCTGGGGCGAAGGTCGTCCCGGTTGGCATCTGGAATGTTCGGCCATGAGTGAAAAATATTTTGAACTTCCCTTTGATATTCACGGCGGTGGACAGGATCTTAGTTTCCCGCACCATGAAAACGAAATTGCCCAGAGTGAAGCGGCTACCGGCAAGGAAATGGCTCGTTTTTGGGTTCACAACGGTTTCGTGCAGATCAATTCCGAGAAAATGTCCAAGTCCCTTGGCAACTTTTTCACCATCCGGGATATCCTCGATAAATTCATGCCCGAAACCCTGCGCTATTTTCTGCTGACCATGCATTACCGCAGTCCTCTTGATTTTTCCTTTGAAGCTCTTGAGGAAGCTGAAAAAGGTATCCGCCGCGTCTATTCCGCGTTGGAGCAGACTGGTGAAGCTTTGCAGAAAGCCAAGTGGTCCAAGGCTGCACTGCCGGAAGAAGTTCTGGCCGAGATCGAAAGTGCTGAAAAGGGCTGGGCCGAAGCTATGGAAGATGACATGAATACCGCCGGAGCAATGGGGCATATGTTTACCCTGATCCGTCTGGCCGGACGCATCGCTGAGGAAAAAGCATGGCGTAAGTCAGAAGGCGGCCGTGACGCATGGACCCGTATCCTTGAAGATATGAAAGAATGGGGTGAAGTTCTCGGCATTTTCACCAGAGATCCCAAAGAGTTTCTTGAGGAACTGAAACTCTGTATGCTGGAGCGTAAGGGAATTGAGGTTGCCAAGGTGGAAGAGCTCGTTGCTGCCCGCAAGGAAGCCCGTAAAAACAAGGATTTTGCCCGTTCCGATGAAATCAGGGATGAACTGATCGAATTGGGCATTGAAGTAAAAGATACCCCACAGGGAGCGGTCTGGACTGTTATTTAGAGCTTTTGTTTTTATAGAAAAAAGATCATTTTTAAGAAACCGGATTGCTATCCGGTTTCTTTTTTTTTTATAACGAGGTACGATTAAAGAAAATCTATCTTTTATTTTGGGGATGTACATGAGAATTGGTTTAAAGGGTAAAAGCTATTTAATTGTTTCTTTCATTTGTCTGGTGGTCTTTATGAGCGGCAGTGTGCTGGTCTATCAGCTCAGCAGTCGGTCTATTTCCAAGGTTGAGAAAGTGCTGATGGAAGAAAATCTCAGTCGGGCTGATTTTGCTGTGCAGGAGAGTTCTCGAGGGTTGCAGAGTTTTTGTCGGGACTGGAGTTGGTGGGATGATACATATTATTTTGTTCAAGATCTTAACGAACAGTATATTCGTTCGAATCTAACTGAAGAAATCCTGACCAACCTTGATCTTGATTTAGTCATGTTTTTTGGCAAAGAAGGTAAACATATTCTCACACATTCTGCTGAGGGGATGGAATCCGCAGAGCTTTGTTTCGTTACCGATGGATGCCAGGGAAGCAATATTGTCCATAAATCAGGGCATGATGGGTTGACCGGTCTGGTAAGGATTAATCACAGGTTGATGCAGATCAGCGTCCAGAAAATCTTAGACAGCAATATAGAAAAGACTCCTGTGGGTACTCTGGTCATGGGACGTTATTTCGGTGACCGACAGTTAGTTAAGTTGGGTAAGGCCTTACAGATGGATTTGTCTTTTCAGGAATTAAAAGATGTCCCTGAAAAAGATATATTTTTTGTTTCTCCGGAAAGCGTAGAAGAGAAATTGAAGGGATTTATGGTTCTGCGTGATATTTTCGGAAAACCTCTGGTTCTGCTGAGTCTGGCTATGGAGCGTGATGCTTACAAGATTGGCAGTTCTCAGTTTACGATTTTTATTTATTTCATGTGCGGTTCCCTTTTGCTGCTAGGCATTGCCGTTACTTTTGTACTCAACAGATATTTTGTTTCGCGGGTGAAGATCTTACAGGGGCAGTTGCGCGGTGAATATTTCACCGGGCCGGAGAAAAGAGAGTTGCAATTGCGCGGAAATGACGAACTCAATGACCTTTCTGATTCTGTAAATGAAATTTTGGTCCTGTTGCAGGAACAAAAAGCAAAGGCGGAAGCCGCCAGTAAGGTTAAGACTGAATTTCTAGCAAATATGAGTCATGAAATTCGTACTCCCATGCATTCAATTCTTGGAATGGTGGAGCTGCTTAAAGAAACAAAAATGGATGATGAACAGCAGGACTTTTTGAATGTCGCCGGAACTGCCGGGGAAAATCTTCTTGAGATTATCAACGATGTTCTAGAGATTTCTAAGATTGAAGCCGGACATTTGGAAATTGAGAACCAGGAATTCATGTTGCGAGAGATGGTGGAGCGGGTTTCCGGGATTTTTGCTGCGGACGCTGCTCGAAAAGGATTGCAGATTGTTACCAAATTTGATGGCGATGTTCCTGATCGAGTCATCGGCGATGCTACCAGAATCAGGCAGGTGTTGAATAACCTGATCAGTAATGCTGTGAAATTTACCAGTGCAGGGACAATTGATGTTTTACTTTATTCTGATAGCGGAAAAATATTTTTTGCAGTGAAAGATGAAGGGATCGGAATATCCGAAGATAAACTCAGTCATGTTTTCAAGAGTTTTACTCAGGCTGATTCCTCCACATCACGTAAGTACGGTGGAACCGGGCTTGGATTGCCCATATCCCGTAAACTGGTGGAACTGATGGGCGGGAAAATTTTTGTATCCAGCACGGTGGGAGAGGGAACCACATTTCGTTTTTATGTGAATCTTGGAATTGTTTAAGTCCGATCTATCGATTGATCTGATTATACTTGTGATCTGCTATTGACATGGGTAATGTAGGATTTAATTGGTAAGGAAGTGTAGATAAACAACCTGTGAGGTTCAGATGTCAGATTTTCTTAGTCTGATTGCGGTTTTCGCAATCGTCTTCATCGTTGTTAAAGTGGTGATCCCGAAAATGGGAATTGCACCGTGACAGATCGGTAAGGGACCCCGTGGGGGCTCCAAAGGTAAAGACGGCGGCTGCGGAGGCAAGTAACTAGATGCCTATTTATGAATACAAGTGTAACGTGTGCGGGCATGAATTTGAGGAACTGGTCCTTTCTGCCAGTGCCGAAAATCCTGTTTGCCCGGAATGCAAAAGCCCGGATACCGGAAAGCTGCTCTCGTCATTTAGTTCAGGAGCTTCATTTTCCGACCCTGTTCCTTCCATTCCTCCGGGAGGAGGTTGCGGAAGCTCAGGTTTTTCGTGAGATTAAACAGTTCTTCCGGTCGGAAGATTGATGACAAAACGGCCCTGATTCATTTGAATCTGGGCCGTTTTTTATTTATTGATGTACCTGCCGCATACATTTAATCAGAGTTTTGATGCGGCAATCGTAGGTGTGTTCATTCAGGATTCTTTTACGCGCGGCCTTGATTATCCGTTTTCGTGCAGATTCATCATTCAGATATTTATCAACCAACTGCGGTATTTCAGCGAGTGAATTATAGACCGCTATTTCTTTGCCCGGTTCGAAAAGCTTTTCCATCTGGTAACGGTGATCGGTCAGGATGAAGCCGTTGCAGGCCGGAACATCAAAGACCCTCTGGTTGACCGCTCCTTTCATCTGCTGACTGGTGCAGTTGAAGTTAATTTTAGAACAGGGATAGAATCGGGGCAGGTCGTCATAATAGGACAGTTCATGGTGGTACTCCCATGCGCGATTGCTTTTCAGTATTTGTTTCCAGCCATCATCCCCTACAATGAGTGGATTAAAATCAAGGGTTTTTTGCACGCATGAAAGTCGGTATTCCAGTGTGGCCTGCCAGATGATCAGGGTTTCAAAGGCCAGCTTGCGGTGGGGAATTACGAGATTTTCATATTCCGGGTACAGTTCCGGGAAATCTGTTTTCAGAAAATTTACGACCGAATGTTCCGAACCCTGCCCGAATGCATGGGCCAGCTCTTTCCATTTTTCAGCCAGTAGACCGCTAATTTTTGAAGCCGTAAAACGTTTGGCGGTTTTGTGGACCATTGAGTTGCCAACAAATGAAATGTCCCGCGCCCATTTGCTCTCGGTGCAGCCTTTTGAGGGCAGGAAACGGGTCTGGTCTGTGCCCAGCGGCAGGTGGAATATATTGCTGAAACCCATCTCTCGCAGGGAATCCATGCGGTCCGCATCCCAAGTGAAGATTGTAGTGTCCTCATTTGCCTGTGCCTGATAAAGGGGCAGGATCAGCAGAGGGTTATCCACAAACCACGAGGCCAGCGGTAATTGAAATTTATGCAGCAGGGTGTTCAGTACTCCTTCCTGATCAACTCCGAGATGGTTGACCGTGAGTACGAAATCGGGCCTGAAGGTGTCGATGGCTGCGGAAATGCGGGTTACGAATTGTTCCAGCTCCATTTCTTTGGCGTCCATGTTTATGAACATGTGCGGTACACCCTGACGCTGGCATGCGGCAACGATCTCGCCCATAAGGAAATACTGGCTGGTTAAAAGGAGGATTCTGGGCTTTTCGTTTTGGAATTTGGGCCAGACCGGAAATTCGACTTCCTTGCTTTCTCGCTCAATGAGCAGTTTTTCTGTTTGAAGATAAAACTGGGAGAGGCGCAGGTAAAAGGGATTTTTCAGCAACTGGACTTTTTTACCGGAATTGGATTCCAGTTCCATAATGTGCTTTGCCGCATTCCGGGGTGAGCTGGTATTGATCCAGACCAGATTGGAATGTGCACGTAATTCTTCTTTCAGCCCGCTGGCAGCGAGGATTTCAGTTTCGCAATCAAGGATGAGCAGGGTACGGTCTTTCTGTTTAAGCAGCTCCCGCGCTGCAACACCAATGCCGGAGCCGATCAGCAAGGGGATTTTGTCTTCATCCAACTGCGTTGCGAGGTCAGTTTCCCTGCGCTGAGCGTATTTACCCCACATGTGCTTTTTTCTGCCGTCGGCCATGATGCAGATATCCAGGAGTTCTGTTTCATCCCTTATTACTTCGGCTGTGTAATTTGTGCTCATGTGGTTGGTTCCTACCACGAATCCCGGGCAGGTTTATGGTAGAAGAATTCAAGTCTTCTATTTTTGCGTTTGTTTGCCGGGCTGTCGTTTTTTACCAGTGGTTGAGTGTCTGCATAGCCCACGGCTTTAAGCCTTTTGGGGGCAATGCCGCCTTTTTCAACAATATAGCGCAGGGCACTTGCCGCCCGGGCGGAGGACAGCTCCCAGTTGGTTGGAAATTTTTTGGATCGTATTTCGGAATTATCCGTATGCCCGCGGACCACCAGATTGTAGTTATGGTCCTTGAGGATACTGATCACTTTGTCCAGAACCTTATGGGCGTCCGGTTTTAGTTTTGCTGATCCGGGCAGGAACAGAGTTGCCGAGTCTGTGTTGACAAGCACGCCGTCCTGATCCGCTTTTACCCCGGATGATTTGCGGGTAGTATCTTCCTCGTCCAGTAGGGCTTTGATGCGCAGGACCAGTCCGAGCAACCGTTTGTCATTGCTGTCCATTTTGACCTCTTTTCGTTTGAGGTCGGCCGGGGTCAGAGACAGATGGTCATCTTCCTTGCGTTCGATTTTTACACCGAAAGCATTCTTGAGCGAACCGAGCAGTTCCTTGAATTTTTCAAGGTCGTTGTTTGCAAAGGAGAGTAGCAGCACAAAAAAGCAGAGCAGAAGAGTTACCATATCCGCGAATGTGGCCATCCACGGCGGAAGTCCTTCTTCCGGCGGCGGATCGTTATTCTTCGGTTTAATTACTACTACTTTTACCATGCCGAACCTTTGAAGTTACGCCGCTGCGTCACGCAGGCCCGGGGAAAGGAATGCCTGAAGTTTTTCCTTAACAATGGAAGGGTGCTCTCCTTTCTGGATGGAGACGACTCCTTCAACCATGATTTCCATATAAGTGGCTTCCTCAATGGAACGTTCGGAAAGCTTGGTCGCCAGGGGCAGGAAAACGACGTTGGCCAGAATGGATCCATAAAGGGTAGTCAGCAATGCAACCGCCATTGCAGGGCCGATGGCGTCCGGGTCACTCAGGTTTGAAAGCATCTGGACCAAACCGATAAGTGTACCGATCATTCCGAACGCAGGAGCCATGGCCCCCATGCCTTTCATTACTCCCTGTCCCTGATAGTGTCGTTTTTTCATGGCATCGATTTCAATTTCCATGATTGAACGGACCAGATCTCCATCAGTGCCGTCTGCAACAAGGATAACCCCTTTTTTGAGGTATTCGTCGTCAATGGCAACTTTTTCCAGTGCGACAAGGCTTTCCTTTCTTGCGGTTTCAGCCAGTGCAACAATCTGGTCGATTATTGCTTTAGGGTCTTCAGATTTTGCGAAGAAGCCCTTTAAAGCAATTTTGAATGCTTTGAGAACCACTCCCATGGGGAACATGATGAAGGCGGAGGCAAATGTTCCGCCCACAACAACAACAAGGGATGGAGGGTCAACAAACCCGCCAGCGTTACCGCCCATAAAAATGGTCGCTACGATAAGCCCGAAACCGCCGACAATTCCTATTAAAGTTGCAATATCCATATTTGCTCTATCTCTTTAACGCGGGAGAGCCCACTTTGATCTCGTTGTTTTCATAGTAGAAAAATACATCTTCTAGAGGTTCATCCACTTGCATGTAAGCTTGACCGATGCTTATTTCCACTCCGGGTTTAACAATGCCCTGAACCATAATCCTACAACTTTCCAGCCTTTCCGTCTGCTGGATTTTGCCCCAAAGCTGCTTTTTCTTGTTTTTCAAAAAACGAATTTTCATTTCGCATTTTTCGATTTTTTCGGTGAATTCCGCAGTGGTAGATGCTCCGTTACTCATTATTTTCTGTAGTTTATTTGCTTCATCTTGCAAGACAGAAATTTGAGTAGAAATTTTATCGATCTGAAGGAGCAGTACTGGATTGTAGCCTACTACAACCTGCGATGCGGCACTTAAACCTCCGCCCAGTTGTTCGCCGATGAATACTATCTGGTCGCTGTAGCATTTGCCCCCGGCAAAACGTCCTTTCACTGCAAATTTACCTTCGCTGTATACAGTAGTGTGCATGCAGTTTTTATCAATGATAATATTTCCGCTGCTTACAAGAGTTGCATTTTCGCAAAAACTTGTGCGCAGGGTCTCTTTTGACTCAACAATACCTTTGCTGTTGCCCTTTATTCCCCCGTCACACTTGAGGAATCCGGCTGCATGCACATTGGCTTGCTCAATGATGCCTTTTACATTGATATTGTTGGCTTTAACATCCAGGCCGGATTTTATTGCACCGTGCACAACCATGTCCCCGACAAAAAAGATGTTTCCGGTGGAAAGGTTTACATCACCACGAACATTAAGCAGTTCCTTGACTGTTATCAGGCTGTCTTCATTGTAGAAAACATAGCCGTTGCGGGTGGCAATCAGCTGATCAGTATTGTCGGGATTGACCTTTGTGTTTGGGCCGCGGGGAAAATCTTTATCCGGGTAATGGCGCTGCCCAAGACCGCAACTGCCATCCTCGCCCGGTTCTTCCCACTGGGCAAGTACCTGACCGACAATTACGCTCTGCACGTAGCCCATATTGTAGTAGTCAACGCTTCCGTCGTTTTTTTCTACCGGCTTCAGGTCTTTGTAATCGAAATCCGGGTCAAAATAGTGTTTCAGGCAGGGCATGTATATGCTCCGGTATATGCGGGGGGCATTTAAGGGATTTCCATTTCGTCTTCAATGATATTGAAAAAGGAGATGAGTCTAACCAGTTCCAGAGTCTTACAGATCTGTTCACTTGGACGTAGCAGGTACATGTTTTTATTCTGGCTTTTAAGCCGGGAATTCAGCGAAACCAGAAAGCCTATCCCCGAGCTGTCAAGGAAACGGGCTTCGGAAAGGTCTGCAACTACAAGCTCCACGTCTGAAGATTCACAGTCCTGTTCAACCTGTTCCTTGAATGCATAAATGGTCTCAATGGTGATCTCTCTACCGCATTTAAGGGTCAGGATACCATCGTGTATTTTTATTACTTCTTCCGCCATTGATTATCCTTTAACTTGCGGGTGAGCTTTATGATATTCTTCTCTTTTACTTTAATGAGTTCAAAAGTATCCATCAGTTCGGACATGATGAACATACCTCTTCCTCCGACTGCTTCCGGGGAGGGCATGGAGAAGTCAATTGATTTGGAACAGAGTCCTTTACCCCAATCCGCAATTTCAAAAACGATATGGCTGCCGGGGTGAATTTCAATTGTCAGTTCCAGTCTGCTGCAATCCTTGATTTTATCATAGGCGTGCCGGGCTACATTGGAACATCCTTCAGTGAGAACAAGATCCATGTCGTGGAGGAGGTTTTCATCCACAACAAAATCTTTAAGAATGATAATTGCCTTGCGGGCTACTTCCCTGCTTTCTTCAGGGTTTGGAACTGATTCCAGCACAAAGCGATGCATTAATGCTCCATGTTTCCTGTCTGACGCAAAATCTGTTGCTTCAAACGTTACAACTTCCGGCTGCCATTATTGATGAGGATTAATATACCTAATCCTCTCTTTTTCGCAAAGGAAGTCAAGGTAAAAGCTTAAATTTTAGATAAAATCATCTGAATCAAGTATGATTGTTACCGGACCCCAGTTTACAAAATCCACGTTCATCATGGCTCCAAACTGTCCGGTAGCAACTTTTGCGGGGGCTTTTTGGCTTACATCTGCAACAAGACGGTCAAATAGATCGTTGGCAAGTTGCGGTGCGGCTGCCCCTGTAAACGACGGTCTACGGCCCTTTTTACAGGATGCGTAAAGGGTGAACTGAGATACTAGCAGTACATCTCCGCCGATATCTTCAAGAGAACGATTCATGCGCCCGTCTTCATCCTCAAAGATGCGCAGTCCGATCATCTTATCGATAAGAGTCTTCCAGATCTTTGATTCAGGCAGTTTTTCTGTATCATCTTTGCCGAATCCGGCTAGAACCATAATTCCGGGTCCGATCTCACCTACAGTGGAAGCGTCTACCTCGACTTTGCCGCCGCTTGTTCTCTGAATGACTAAACGCATTTTATTCCTCGGAGTAGGAAGCTACGGAGGATTCTTTTTCAGACACAGAAGCGTAGACCATTTTTATGTGTTCGTTTTCGACTCTTTTTTTCATTTCCTGATAAATGTAGCGAGCGATGTTCTCAGAAGAAGGGTTGCGGTGTTCGAAATATTCTGTGCTGTTCAGGTGTTTGTGATCAAGGGTGTCCAGTACTTCACTTAGTTCTTTTTTCAGCTCTTTGAAGTCCATAAGGATTTCAACTTTCGGATCAAGGCGGTCGCCTTCAATTTCAACTTCAACACCGAAGTTGTGACCGTGCATGTTCTCGCATTTTCCGCCGTAATTACGGAGCTGATGCGCGGCACTGAAGTCTTTTTTTACTTTGAGTTTCCATTTTCCTTTAGACATATCTCTCTCCAAGTTTTTATGCAAAATTTATCGTGCTTGTACTTATTAAAAACAACTATAAGGTTTTGGGATTCTTAAACCCTTTTGCAAAAGGGTTTAAGCCGCCGGAGGCATGCCTTTATTGCATTTTGGCTTTGCCATTCCCGTTCTTGCGCCATTGGTTGAATTCTTTCCAGAAATCGCCGTTGGGACGGATGTTGTAGCCGTGCCCGAGGCGCAGGGTGCAGATGGAATCGGCAAGAAACATCTGCATGGTTACCGGAGCTGAACCGGGATAACCGGCAAGGATCGCTTTCAGCTCGGCAATACCTTCTTCAGTGCACAGGGTGTGGTGTACGGAAAGCGGTACTGCTTCCTGGCATCCGGCCTGTGCGTTTTCCAGCGGTGAAATTTCATCGCACATGACCTTGGATTCCGCCGGAGCTTCTTCCTGCCCTTCTTCGGGGGGAGGGTTGTCCACCTTGCCTTTGATCAGCAAAGGGATGTCCTGTCCAAGATATTGATGCACTTCTTCATAGGTCTTGGGAAAAATGATTAATTCCCCGGACCCGGTCATGTCCTCAATGGTGGCAAAGGCCATTTTCTTGCCACTTTTTTTGGTAATGATTTCTTTGTGTCCGGTGATGATTGCCCCCAGCTTGACTTGAGCTTCATGGACCATTTTCGGACAATCTTCAATGGTCTGCAAACCGAGCCGGCTCATCTCGTGTCGATAGGAAAGCAGTGGATGGCAAGTCAGGTAGAAGCCGAGGGCTTCTTTTTCAAGACGCTGCATCTCCTTGTCATCCATTTCCTCCATGTTGAATTCTTCAAAGCTGACTGTGGCGGGTTTTTCGGCTTCACCTCCGCCGCCGAGCATATCCAGCATATTGATCATGCCGGATTCTTTTTCTTTGGTTTTTTTCTGACCGTAGGAAACGGCTTTGTCCAGCGAAGCGATCAGTCCAGAACGGGTAAGCCCCATGGAATCAAAAGCACCGGCGCGTACCAGATATTCAATGACGCGCTTGGTAACGCGGCGCAGGTTGACGCGGGTTACAAAATCCACGAAATCCTTGAAATGTCCGTTGGCCTGACGTTCGGCAACAATTTCATCAATCGCTTCCTCGCCAACGTTCTTGATTCCGGCCATACCGTAAATGATGTCGCCTTCGTACACCGAGAAACGGGCCACACCGAGGTTGATGTCGGGTTGGCGTACGGTAACATCCATATCGCGGCAGGCGTTGATGTACATGATGATCTTTTCGGTGTTGTTCATTTCAGTACTCATGAGTGCTGCCATGAATTCCACCGGGAAGTGAGCTTTGAGATAAGCTGTGTAATAAGAGATCAGCGCGTAGGCTGCGGAGTGCGATTTGTTGAAACCATAGGCCGCAAACTGTTCCATAAGGTCAAAAATTTCGTTTGCGGTCTCTTTGGGGATGTCGTTTTCTTTAGCCCCGTCAACGAAACGGACCCTGTGCTGGGCCATTTCTTCGGCGATTTTTTTACCCATGGCACGGCGGAGCAGGTCACCTTCACCAAGGGAGTAGTTGGCGATGGTCATAGCCGCGCCCATAACCTGTTCCTGATAAACGATTACACCGTATGTCGGCTTGAGGCTTGGTTCAAGGGTGGGCCAGAGGTAGGTTACCTCGATTTCACCGTGCTTACGCTTAATGAATTCATCGACCATACCGGAACCCAGCGGGCCGGGACGGTAAAGGGCGAGCATCGCGATGATGTCTTCAAAGCAGCTTGGTCTGAGCATACGCAGGTATTTACGCATACCGGAAGATTCAACCTGAAAGACACCGTCGGTATCCCCTTTACAGAAAATATCGAAGGTGGCCGGGTCATCAAGGGTGAGGGTATCGAGGTCCGGGGCTTCCTTGCCCTGAAGGCGGATGATGTCGAGGCAATCCTCGATAACAGTCATGGTTCGCAGGCCCAGAAAGTCGAATTTGATCAGGCCTACTTTTTCGACCTTTTTCATGTCGTACTGGGTTACGATTTCGCCCTTTTTACCTTTATATAGGGGCAGGTAATCGGTCATGGGCTTATCGGAGATAACAACCCCGGCCGCGTGAGTGGACGCATGGCGGGACATACCTTCCAGACGGGTGGCGATGTCCATGAGTTTGGCGATTTTGGGATCGGTGGCGACCATATTGCCCAGCTCGGGGATGGCCTCCACCGCGTTGGGCACGGTGATCTTGGCCTTTTTGACCCCTAAGCCCTGCGCAATAACTGCCGGATCATCAGGAACAAGCTTGGCAATGGGGTCAGTCTCGGAAAAATGCATGCCCATGGCGCGGCCTACGTCTTTGATTACCGCCTTGGTCTTCATGGTTCCGTAGGTGGTAATCTGGGCCACACGGTCCCAGCCGTATTTATCGGAGCAGTATTTAACTACTTCAAGGCGTCGTCGTTCACAGAAGTCGACGTCAATATCAGGCATGGAGATACGTTCTACGTTGAGAAATCGTTCAAAGAGCAGATCGTAAGGGAGCGGGTCGATGTTTGTGATGCGCAGTGCCCACGCAACAATGGACCCGGCAGCAGAACCACGGCCCGGACCGACCGGAATACGGTTGTCCTTAGCCCAGTTGATAAAGTCCTGAACGATTAGAAAGTAGGCCGGGAATCCCATTTCAATGATGATGTCCAGCTCGTAATCGAGACGATCCCAGTAAACCTTTTCATCAATGTCATACGGGGCAGTTTCAATACGTTTTTGCAGACCTTCTTTGCAGAGTTTTACAAACTCGGTATCGATGGTCATGCCTTCTGAAAGCTCGTATTCCGGAAAGTAGTAGTTGCCCAGCTCAATCTCAAGATTGCACATCTCGGCAATCTTCTGGGTGTTGGCTATTGCTTCCGGTACATGGGCGAAATATTCTTCGAACTCTTCCTGCGGTTTGAAGTAGAGCTGGTCTGTGCCCATGCGGAAACGTTTTTCAGCATCCACTGTGGTCTGGGTCTGGATGCAGAGCAGCAGGTCGTGGGCTTCGTAGTCTTCCTTGGTCAGGTAGTGGCAGTCATTGGTGGCAACAAGCGGCAGCCCGGTTTGTTCGGCACATTTCAGGATTCGTTCGTTGAGGTCTTCCTGTTCTTTGAGCCCGTTGGCCTGCATTTCAAGGTAGAAATTACCGGGAAAAATGGACTCGTACTGTTTAGCCATTTCCACACCGGCTTCAATTCCCTCATTCATCAGGACGCGGGGAACCTCGCCGGCAAGGCAGGCCGAAAGGGCGATTACCCCTTCGCTGTATTTATTGAGCAGGTATTTACTGACTCGCGGTTTGTAGTGGAAACCTTCGAGAAATCCCAAGGAACAGAGTCTAATGATATTCTTATAGCCCTGTTGATTTTTTGCCAGCAGTACGAGGTGGTAACGACCTCTTTTGTCTTTGCGTTTGTGTGCTTCCTCGTCATCTATGTCGCCGGGAGCAACGTAAACTTCACAGCCGATGATGGGCTTGATGCCCATATCCATAGCGGTCATGTAAAAGGTGACCGCACCGAACATGGAGCCGTGGTCGGTGATGGCAACGGCGGGCATGCCGAAGTCCTTGGCCTGCTGGCAGAGATCTTTGATACGGATGGCACCGTCCAGCAGACTGTATTCAGTATGGACGTGCAGATGAACAAATTCTGACATATATATTATTCCTGATGGGGAAATAGATTCGAGATAAAGGAAGTTAGTATTTATTTTTAGGCCCAAACGTCAATAGCCGGGAAAAGAATCACAAGCCCATTTCAGGGTTTAGTCGCGGAAAATAGTCCGCATTCCCGCACCGTTGACGAAACAGGCCGCCCATGCAAGAAATTTATGAATAATCAGCATAGGGGAATCGAGTATGGAATTCTCTGTTACATATATTAATGATAGGCTGCCCCTGATCCTGCTTTTTGCTACCGGGTATATTTTGTACCGGGTTATTGCATCAGCTGGATTGCCGGAATATATTGCTGCGCGCGCAGTGCGTTTCAGCCGGGGCCGGGTGGATTACTTGCTGCTTTCCCTGATGGGAGTCTCCGCACTGCTTTCCATGTTTATTCCCAATGCCGTAACTGTACTGGCTATGATCCCGGTCATCCGCAAGTTGGATGACGAACTGGAATCCATGACCACACCACTGACCCTATCTATTATATATGGAGCAAACATCGGCGGCATGGGCTCGCTCATCGGCAGTCCGGCAAATCTTCTGCTCCTTGGTGTACTGGATCTCTTTGAGGTTCCGGGGCGCAAGGGCATAACTTTTTTTAATTGGTTTGAATGGGCATTGCCGTTGGTGGTGTTGCTGCTTCTGCTGGCTTGGCTGGTGCTGCGCTTTTCTCTTCCTGCTAAGGATACAAATCCTTTTCAGGCATGCGAGGATAAAACTCTCCTGTCTAAGCAGCGTAAAGGGCTGTATGTTTTTGCCTGTTTTTTGCTGTTCTGGATTGGGGCATCAATCGCTGTGGAGTTGTTTGCGGCTTCTAGGGAGTATGAGTCGCAGGTAGCTATTTTCTTTTCTCTACTCTTTTGCGGGTATATCTTTGGGAGTGGCATGCTGCGGTTGCGAGATCTCGTGCAGGGAATTCCCAAGCGCGGAGTCCTGTTTCTGGTGTTACTGGGAGTCCTGATTGTCTTAGTGCGTATGTTCGGGGTTGATGAGTATGCCGCCGGGATGTTTACGGCCGTATTGGATTCACTGGGGCAGAGCGGGGAAGGGTACGGTATATATCTGGCAACAGCCCTGATGGTTATCCTGCTGACTGAGTTCCTGAGTAATACTGTGGTCTCTACTGCCTTCTTTGCGGTCATGGTGCATGTAGGCACGGCTTACGGGATAAGTCCGCTTCCGCTCATGATATTGGTTTCAGCTGCTTCTACTTGTGCATTCATGACCCCGGTAGCGACACCATGTAACAGTTTAGCTGTAGGGGAGATGCGCGGTATGTCCTTAAAGACCATGTTTGCTTTGGGTATGGTGCTAAATGTGTTTGGAGCGTTGATGTTGTCATTCTGGATATGGTGGGTGGTTCCGTTGGTATATGTGTAGCTGGTCGCATCAAAAGAAACGGCTTAGATGAGGGCTTAATCTACAAAATTAAGTAGATATCAACAATAATTCAAAAACCCCTTGACCCCGTCCGTTGTTTTCCATAGAACCTCTTTCTCGACGCAGCAACGGCTGAAAGCCACGAGCGTGTCGGGGATTTTTTTTCTGACTGACCGGACATTAGCGGTTGACATTCGGATCGGGTTTGCATAGATTCCCAATCCGCGCTTAGCGAAAGCAAGGCACTGAGATCATTGAAAAAATATTTTGCGAGAACATGAAAATTAATGATTGAC